>JBEELY010000312.1:0-3975 GCA_041167925.1 Pseudomonadota bacterium
TTGGCCAGCCGCAGCAGAATGTTGCCGGACATCAGTCGTCCCTCCGCTCGAATTGGGTCGGGCGACGCAGGAAGGACATGTCTTCGGCCGAGCCCAGATAGGCTTCGATCACCTTGGGATCACTTTGCACGTCGCGCGGACTTCCGAGCGAGAGCATCTCGCCCTGGTTCATGGCCAGCACCCGGTCGCTCACCTTGGACACCAGCGACATGTCGTGCTCGACCATCAGTACCGTAATGCCGAGTTCGTTCTTGATGTCCTGAATCCAGAACGCCATGCCATCGGTTTCTTCCACATTCAGGCCCGATGAAGGCTCATCCAGCAGCAGCAGCTTGGGCTGGGTGCACAGGGCGCGCGCGAGTTCGACCACCTTGCGCACGCCATAGGGCAGCCCGGCCACCAGGGAGTCCCGGTGGGGCTGCAGATCGAGGAGCTCGATCACCCGTTCGGCCGCCTCTCGGGCCTGCACTTCGGCCTTGCGGGCCTTGCCGGTGAAGAAAATGTCCTGCAGGAAATTGGTTTTGCGATGGACATGTCCGCCGATCAGCAGGTTCTGCAGCACGGTGGCGTATTCAAAGAGCTCGATGTTTTGGAAGGTGCGGGCAATGCCAAGCTCGGCCACCTGGTGGGGCGCGACCGTGGCCAGGGGCGTGCCTTCAAACTCGATGCTGCCTTCGGTGGGCACATAAATGCGGCTGATCAGGTTAAAGACCGTGGTCTTGCCCGCGCCGTTGGGCCCGATCAGGGTGAACACCTCGCCGCGCTTGACGTCGAAGCTCACCTTGTTGACCGCAACCACGCCACCAAAGCGCACCTGCAGGTCACGTGCCTTGAGCAGCACGCCGTCCGATGAGGAAGAAGGTGAACTCATTTGAGGCGATCCGACTTGGTGAAGCTCTTCTGACGCTTGAACATGCCCTGGCGATAGAAGGGAAACATCTGGAACCAGGTACGAACCTTGAGCCAGCGGCCATACAGGCCCATGGGCTCGAAGAGCACGAAGAACACCAGCACCAGGCCATAAATGACGCCCTGTAGGCCTGCTGCACCGCCGATGCTCTCGGGCAGGAAGTCTTTACCCACTGCGATCAGCTGAGGCATGGTGATCAGGAAGATGGCCCCAAGGAAGGCGCCATGCACAAAGCCCAGGCCGCCCACCACCACCAGCAGCAGCAGATCCACTGACTGGATCAGGCCGAACTGGTCCGGCGTGATGAAGCTCATCTTGTGGGCATAGAGCGCCCCGGCGATGCCGGCCATGACGGCCGAGACGGCAAAGGCCAGACCCTTGTACCAGGCCAGATTGATGCCCATGGACTGCGCCGAGATCTCGGAATCGCGGATGGCCACGAAGGCCCGGCCAGTGGGGGCACGCAGCAGATTGAGCACGCCCAGAGTGCTGAGCACGCACAGCCCGAGGCAGAGGTAATAAAACGAGATGTCGCTATCGAACTTGAAGCCCAGCATCTCGGGTGCCTTGACCGTAATGCCGGCATTGCCCCCGGTCACGCTCTCCCAGCGGGCAAAGCCCTCTTCAACGATGAAACCAAAGGCCAGGGTGGCAATGCCGAGATAGATGCCCTTCACCCGTAGCGCAGGCACGCTCACGACGATGCCAGCCAGGGCCGAGAGCACCATGCCGATCATCAGCGCCACAGGAAAGGAAAAGCCCAGGTTGGTGAAGTAGGCCTGCGCATAGGCGCCCACCCCCATGAAGGCCGCCTGACCAATCGACACCTGACCGGTGTAGCCAGCCAGCAGCATCAGGCCCAGGCCCACGATGCTGTAAATGAGCACAAAGCTGAGTTGCGCGAGCCAGTACTCCTCGAGCAGCAGCGGGGCGATCAGCAGCACCGCGCCCAGGGCGCCGTACCAGAACCGGTGACCTTCATGCTTGGCGAGCGAGACATCCTGCTCGTAGCCGGTCTTGAAGACGAAACGCATGGGATTCAGACCTTCTTGCGCAGTTTCTCGCCGAACAAGCCATTGGGCTTGAACCAGAGCATCAGCAGCACCACGATGTAGGGCGCGACATCCTTGAAGCCCACCGGCAGGTAAAAGCCCGAGAGCGATTCCACCACTCCGATGATCAGCCCGCCCACGATGGCGCCGGGCAGGCTGCCAAAGCCACCCACCACGGCCGCCGGAAAGGCCTTCAGACCAATGAAGCCCATGTTGACGTGTACGAAGGTGATCGGGGCGAGAAGCAAACCCGCCACCGCGGCCACGGCCGAGGCCAGCGCCCACACCAGCCCGTTGAGCCGCTGCACCGGAATGCCCATGTAATAGGCGGCCAGCTGGTTTTGCGAGGAGGCCTGCATGGCGATGCCCACGGTGGTGTAGCGAAACACCGCATAGAGCACCGCGCACAGCAGCGCCGTGGCGCCAATGATGACGACCTGCTCCATCGAGACGATGAGGCCGGCGGCCTGCAGGTTCTGATCCTTGAAGGGCACGGGCAGCGTGTGCGTGTCGGTGCCGATGCCGGGGATCATGGTGATCAGGCCGCGCACGACGTAACCGATGCCGATGGTGAGCATCACGATCGTGAACTGCGGCTGCCCGAGAATGGGGCGGATGACCAGGCGCTCGGTGAGCAGGCCGAACAGACCCATGGCAGCAATGGCACTCAAAATGGCCAGCCAGAACGGGAAGTTCAGCATGGTCATGGCCGCCAGACCGATGAACCCGCCGAGCATCATGAGGTCGCCCTGCACGAAGCTGACAGTTTCGGTGGCCTTGTAGATGAGCACGAAGCCCAATGCGATGAGCCCGTAGATGCAGCCCTGGGCGACACCACTGATAACAAGCTGGAAGACCTGCAAGGTTGTCTCTTGTGTTTGAACTTGGCGCGACTGTAGCACAGCAAAATCGCTGTGGATCAAGCGCGTGCAGTCTCCGGGAAGGCGCTTGCCTGCTGGCTGTGGAGGGAGTCGCCGATGCGGCGACGCAGCAATCGGTAGATGTCGGGATCAAAGTTCGGGATGTGTAGTGCGCCGTTCTCGCCCACCCCGTCCTGCGAGTGCACTGGGCACCAGTCAAAAAATTCAAGCGATGCGCGGCGGCCGGTCTGCGGATCGGTTTCTTCGAAAGACCATCGGCCCTTGAGGGGCCAGGCGGGCAGTCGCAGTGGATGCAGCGCAGCCAGTAGACGTTGATGGTGCGAGGCCGCAGACTCGTCGCCCGTGCACAAGCCAGGGCAGCGTCCGACCTGATGCGAAAAGCAGGGCGCGGGCGCATCGACGCGACCGCGGTGCCACAGCCCGATGCCGGCATCGCACAGGCCATGCACCCGGCCGAGGTGGCTCAAGGTGGAGCGTGCCGCCGCAGCGCTGGTGAAAGGCCCGTAGAGCCCCGCAGGCCAGTGTGCGGGCGAAGGGCCCTGGTGCAGCAGATCGTCCAGCGAGATCAGGCGCGGCGCGAGTCCAGGGCCCGGGAGCGCAATAAAGCGCGCGCCGGGTGTTTTGCGCAGGCGCTGGTTATGCAGTGGGTTGAGTGCCTTGACCCACTGGGCTTCCAGCACCAGGGCGCTGAATTCTCCTGCGGTGGGCTGCACTTCGATGGCATGGGTCTGCGCACTGAGTCGGGCATCGATGGCCAGTCGGCTGTCCGCATGAAAATGCCCGCGGATGCGATCGCTCAGGTTCTTGGCCTTGCCCACATAGAGCGGCTGCCCGCCAGCCCCCCGAAACACATACACGCCTGGATCGTCGGGCAAGGTCTCGAGCACAGTGGGGTCGAGGTGGGGTGGGCAGGCCGGGCGACGCAGCAGGGCCTCGATGCTCGGCTTGAGGTGGTCGGTGTGTTGGGAATGCGCCAGGACCTGCATGAAGGCGCCCAGCCGCAAGGCATCACCCAGCGCACTGTGGCGCTGGGTGCGTTCACAGTGGGCGGCATGCTGTTCGGCCAGGGTCTGTGCACGGGATTCGAGCCCATGTCGCAGGCACAGGGCATCCAGGCCGTGGCTGCCCGACT
>JBEELY010000119.1:0-3039 GCA_041167925.1 Pseudomonadota bacterium
AGGGCGCCGCCCGCATTCTCGGGGCTGGTCTCACGCGGATCCAGGGGGCTGCGCTCGATGACCTGCCCCGCCTGGGTGAGGTGGCTTTGCGCATTCATGAGGCCTTCGATGCGCTCGATCCGTCGGATGAACAGGGCTGGCAGCGGCAGTTCAGTCTCAATCCGATCGGGGTAGGCGACGCGCCTGCTGCCGTCGATCCCCGCGACAGGCCGGTGCAGACGCTGCTTGTGCGGGGCGCGCGTCTGCCGGGCGCGCAGGCGGGTGCGCTGGTCGTATTTGATGATGTGAGCGAAGTCGTGGCCGCGCAGCGCGGCCTGGCCTGGGGTGAGGTTGCACGCCGGCTTGCCCACGAGATCAAGAATCCGCTCACGCCCATCCAGCTGGCCGCCGAGCGCATGCAGCACAAGCTGGCCGACAAGCTACCTGCAGCCGAGGCTGAGCTTCTTGCCCGCAACGCCCGCACCATTGTCGACCAGGTTGGCAGTCTGAAGTTGATGGTCGACGAGTTCAGTGACTATGCCCGCCTGCCCGCGGCGCAGCTCACCGCGCTCGATCTGGGCGAGGTGGTGCAGGACATCGCGACGCTGTATGCCCCTCAGGAGGCGGCCGGTCAGCTGAGCCTGGATGTCGCGCCCGGCCTGCCTCGGATCATGGGTGATGCAAGTCAGCTACGCAGGGCTGTGCTCAATCTGGTCAAGAATGCCCTTGAATCCGCCGAGCGTCAGGCGCAGCCCAGGGTCTCGCTGGCCCTGCAGCCGCGTGTCCGGGACGGCCAGCGCACCGGACTCATCCTGACGGTCACCGACAACGGCCCGGGCTTCCCGCCGGGGATGCTTGAGCGGGCCTTTGAACCTTACGTGACCCACAAGCCGCGCGGCACCGGTTTGGGCCTGGCCATTGTCAAAAAGATCATCGAAGAACACGGCGGGCGCATCGAACTGTCCAATCTCGCGGCTGAGTCAGGCATTATTTCGGGGGCCTGTGTCAGCGTGCGCTTGTCGAAGCTGGCCAAAAACGAGGAAAATCCGGGTTTCACTACAACTCCGTCGGCGCCGGCCTCCCCACCGGCATGAAGTCGATCGGTCTGGAGTACTGTCCTCGATGGCCGACATCCTGGTCGTAGATGACGAAATCGGCATCCGCGAACTGCTGAACGAGATCCTCGGCGACGAGGGTCATACGGTGCTGCTCGCCGAAAATGCGGCGCAGGCCCGGCGCATGCGTAACGATCAGGAGCTTGATCTGGTCCTGCTCGACATCTGGATGCCCGAGGTCGATGGCGTGTCCCTGCTCAAGGAGTGGGCGGCAGCCGGCAAGCTCAGCATGCCCGTGATCATGATGTCGGGGCATGCCACCATCGACACTGCAGTTGAAGCCACTCGCATCGGTGCACTCGATTTCCTCGAAAAACCGATCTCGCTTCAAAAGCTGCTCAAGACCGTCGAAAACGGGCTGGCACGCCGCACCATCAGCCGTGGCGTGCCCCGCCCGCAGACTGCATCCGCTGTGGCTACGCCCGCTCGTTCCGGCATCGCAACCCATCCGGGGCAGGGCCAGGCGTTCGCTGTCCATGCGCAGACTGGATCCGTCCGTCCTCAGGGTGAGGGCCGCTCCGATGTGCAGGTGCCCGACGATGAGAATGGGCATCTCCAGGGGTTGGCACAGGGCCAGCCTCAAGGTCAATCCCATGGCATGCCTCAGGGCGAGCACCCGAAACCGCCCCAGAGTGCACAAGCCAGTGCAGGCCTGCCGCTACTGAACGGTGATGACCCGGGGCTCGACCCCGGCGTTGGTCTGGTCGATCGCACCGGCATGATGACCGCAGTCGTGGCCACTGCCCGGGGGGGGGCAGGACAGGCCCGAGCCCTGGACCTCGATCTGCCCTTGCGCGAGGCGCGTGATGCCTTCGAGCGCACCTACTTTGAACACCATCTGGCCCGCGAACAGGGCTCCATGACCCGGGTGGCCGAAAAAACCGGTCTGGAGCGCACGCATCTCTATCGCAAGCTCAAACAGCTCGGCATCGACCTGTCCAAAGGCGCCTTCCGCAAGAGCGGCGTAGGGCAGTCTTGAAGATCATTATCCTGGGTGCAGGCCGGGTGGGCGAGTCGCTGGCCGAGAGCCTGGTGTCCGAGCGTAATGACATCACTGTCATCGATACCGACGTCAAGCGACTGGCTGCATTGCAAGACCGCTTCGACTTGCGCACCGTACTCGGTCATGCGGCCTCGCCATCGGTACTGCGCGCCGCAGGCGCCGAAGACGCCGACATGCTGATCGCCACCACGCAATCCGATGAGACCAACCTGGTGGCCTGCCATCTTGCGGCGCAGGGATTCAACGTGCCCAAGCGCATCGCCCGGGTCCGCTCCTCCGAGTTTCAGGACCACCCCGAGCTGGTCGGCGAAGGCGCCTTCTCGGTTGATCATCTGATCGTGCCCGAAAAGGCCGTGACCGACACCATCGCGCGCCTGGTCGAGTTCCCCGAAGCCCTGCAGGTCCTCGAATTCGCCAATGGCCGCGTGAGTCTGATCGCGGTGCGGGCCGTGGCGGGCGGGCAGCTCGTACAGCGCCCGATCCGGGAGATCCGGGGTCACATTCCCAAGGTTGATTCACGCATCGTGGCGGTCTTTCGGGGGGAAAGCACGCTCTATCCCGACGGCGACACCATGATCGAGCCGGGCGACGAGGTGTTCTTTCTTGCGGCTACCGAACACATCCGCACGGTCATGACCGAGTTGCGCAAGATGGACCAGCCCGTCCGCCGCGTCATGATTGCCGGCGGCGGCCGTATCGGCCTTCGTCTTGCGCGGGCGCTTGGAGAGCGGCTCGACGTGCGCATCATCGAGGCCGATGCCCGGCGATGTGAAGCCATTGCCGCTGAGCTGCCTTCCAGGGTGCTGGTGCTCCAGGGGGATGCAACCGACGAGGATCTGCTCGACGAAGAGAGCGTGGGCAGCATGGACCTGTTCTGCGCGCTCACCTCGGACGATGAGAGCAACATCATGTCCTCGCTGCTCGCGCGCAAGATGGGCGCGC
>JBEELY010000159.1:0-4409 GCA_041167925.1 Pseudomonadota bacterium
GCCCATGCCGCGTCGCCCATGAAAGACGCCATCGCCTGGCGGGTGCACTACCGTGGCTTTCAGTCCGAGGGTTGTGTGCTCGATGCCGCCTCCCCGGTACTGGCCGAACTGGGCCGTTGCCATCGCGAGGTCACAGGTCAGGAGATCGAACTGACGGTCAGCACCGGCACCACCGATGCGCGGACCTTCAATCTTTATGGACCGATTCCTGCCACCTGCTACGGGCCCGAAGGCGCGTCCATCCATGGCATTGATGAATGGGTCTCGATCGACAGCACCCTGCGTGTCACTGAGGTGCTCTCGCGCTTCATGAGCCGCTGGTGCGGTCTGAATGCGAGGGCCTCTCGCTGAACACCTTTCGCTTGCGCTGGCGGGCGGGCCGCAGGGCCTTCGGCCGCCTGCCACCCACCACCCGGGGCATCCTCTGGGCATTGGGCGCCGGCTTGTCCTTCTCGGTGGCCAATGCCGCCCTTCGGCTGCTCTCTCAGCAGATGCATCCGATGCAGGCGCAGTTCCTGCGCTATGTCTTCGGTTTGCTGCCGCTGATTCCTTTCGTGCTGCAGGTGGGCCTCAGAGGGCTGCGTCCGCAGTCCTATGCGGGTCAGTTCTGGCGCAGTGGTCTGCACACCGCAGGCCTGGTGCTGTGGTTCATTGCCCTGCCCCATCTGCCACTCGCCGACATGACCGCCATTAGTTTTACCAATCCGCTCTTTGTGCTCATCGGCGCAGCCTGGTTCCTCAAGGAGCGCATGACCCGGGCCCGCTGGCTGGCGGTGGCCGCAGGCTTTGCCGGGGTGCTCATCGTGGTGGGCCCGGCCATCTCGGGCCAGGGCGGCTGGTACAACCTGGCCATGCTGCTCTCGGCGCCCATCTTTGCCGCCTCGTTTTTGCTCACCAAGGTGCTCACCCAGCGCGATGGCATCTGGGTGATCGTGTTCTGGCAGACCTTTCTGGTCACCCTGATGTCTCTGCCCATCGCCCTGCCTTTCTGGAACACGCCTACGGCACTGCACTGGGGGCTGGCTCTGGTCGGCGGCCTGCTCGGCACCCTCGGGCACTACTGCCTCACCCGCTCGTTTGTTGCGGCCGACATCTCGGCCACCCAATCGGCAAAGTTTGTCGATCTGCTGTGGGCAGCGGCTCTGGGCTGGCTGATTTTCAATGACAGCCTGCGCTCGTCCACGGTGATCGGCGGCGCTGTGATCGTGGCTTCGGTGGTCGCTCTGGCGCGGTATGAATCCAGCCGGCAGCGGCACGCCCGGCCCACAGGAGAGGACCGGCCATGAGCGGCGGATCGACATCGGCCTGGATGCGCAGCGATTCACAGATCGCGCGTGCCCTGCACGCCCTTCAGGTCTCTGAGACCCATGCCGCACCCGTGCGTCGCAATTGGCTGATGGCCCGGGCGCTGGACCATGGACCCTGGCCAGCGCAAGACTTTCTGCCGGCACGGCTGCGCACTGCCCTGCCCGGCCTGCAGCAGTCGCTGGATGCGATCGCGCAGCTACGATCGCGCCATGCCGACCGTGATGGCAGCGAGCGCCTGCTGCTCGAGCTCGCCGACGGTCAGACCGTGGAGACCGTGCTGCTGCCAGGTGATGCGGTCTGTGTGTCCTCGCAGGTGGGCTGTGCCGTGGGATGCACCTTCTGCATGACCGGACGCGACGGTCTGCTCAGGCAATTGCAAGTCGACGAGATCCTGGCTCAGGTGGTGGTGGCCCGTCGCATTCGCCCTGTGCGCAAGGTGCTGTTCATGGGCATGGGCGAGCCCTCGCACAACCTGAATGCGGTGCTGCAGTCCATCGAAGCACTGGCGCTTGAAGGCCAGCTCGCACGCAAGAAAATTGTTTTTTCCACCGTGGGTGATCTGCGCGCCTTCGAGCGGATTCGTGCAGCGTCTGTACGGCCTGCGCTGGCGCTGTCCTTGCACACCACCGATCCGGCGCTGCGCGAAAAGCTGCTGCCGCGCGCACCCAGGATCGCGCCTGCCGAACTGGTGGCGCTGGCGCTCGAGACCGCAGGCATCGATCGCCACCCTCTGCTGGTGCAGTGGACCCTGCTGGCAGGCGTCAATGACAGCCTCGCCGAGGTTCCGCGGATTGCCGCCTTGTTGGCCGGGCGTCATGCCCTGCTCAATGCGATTCCGTGGAATGCGGGGGGCGGTCTGCCGCACGCGCGCCCTGAGCGGGCCCGTGCCGAGGCCTTCGTCGAGGCCCTGACCCAGGCCGGCGTGAAAGCCAGCCTGCGCTGGTCAGCCGCGCAGGAGGTCGATGGCGGCTGCGGTCAGTTACGTGCCCGCAGGCTTTTTGCCCTCACCGATGCGCGTCTCCTGCCCGGCGATCAGCTTGGCAATATTGCTGCGATGACGAGCGATCAACAGCAGGCTCATCAATGACAGCGGCAGCAGTGCCGGGCTGACGCCCATCATCAGCCAGGCAAAGCTGGGCGCAAACACCGCAGAAACCAATGCGGCCAGCGAGGAGTAGCGAAAGAACACGGCCATGGTGATCCAGCTGGCCAGCGTGGCTAGCCCCAGCCAGGGGGACAAGGCCAGTAGCACACCCGCCGCGGTGGCCACGCCCTTGCCGCCTGCAAAGCGGTGAAACACGGGAAAGAGATGGCCGATGAAAGCGGCCAGCCCGATCCAGGCAAGGTTGGCTTCCGACAGGCCATAACGGGCGGCCAGCAGATGGCCCAGTCCTACCGCCAGCGCGCCCTTGCCTGCATCCCCGATCAGGGTCAGTACGGCCGCCTTGCGGTTGCCGGTGCGCAGCACATTGGTGGCGCCCGGATTGCCCGAGCCATAGGTATGAGGATCGGCCAGCCCCATGGCGCGACTGACCACCACGGCAAACGAGATCGATCCGATCAGATAGGCCAGGACGACGCCGATCAGGGCAGCGCCATTCAATTCATCGAACATCATGCATCCTCAAGTGCGCAGTCCACTGGCGTGGCCTGCAAGAGCGTGGTGAGCACAGCCGGCTCGAGTCCGACCAGAAAACCCCGGCGGCCGCCATTGATCCATAGACGGGGCAGCGCGAGCACACTACGCTCGACATAGACCGGCAGGCGCTTGCGCAAGCCGAAGGGCGAAGTGCCGCCCACCTGATAGCCGGTATGCCGCTGCGCCACCTCGGGCTCGCAGGGCGTGATGGACTTGCAGCCCGCTTGACGCGCCAGATTCTTGGTCGAGACCTTGCAATCGCCATGCATCAGCACGACCAGTGGCCGGGCCGATTCGTCCTGCATGACCAGGGTCTTGATGACCGCATGCTCGTCCAGACCAAGCTGTCGGGCAGATTCAGCGGTACCACCATGATCGACATAATCGTAAGGATGCGGACTGAACACCACTTTGGCGGCGCGCAGCGCCGTGGTCGCCGGCGTTTCAGAGACATGTCGTGAGGCCATGGCGCGCCATGATACTCAGCCGCGCGGATGATGCCGGGCATGCAGCAGCTTGAGCCGCTCGCGGGCCACATGGGTATAGATCTGGGTGGTGGAGATGTCGGCATGCCCGAGCAGCATCTGCACGACCCGCAAATCCGCGCCATGGTTGAGCAGGTGGGTGGCAAAGGCATGACGCAAGACATGCGGCGACAGGGGCACCAGAATGCCGGCCCGCACGGCATGCTTTCGGATCAGAGTCCAGAACATCTGACGGGTCATGGGCCCGCCGCGGGCCGTGACGAACAGGGCATCGCTGGTGGCCCGATGCAAGAGTGCCACCCGGGCGGTCTGCACATAGCGCGCAATCCAGTCGCAGGCCACTGCACCCAAAGGCACCAACCGCTCCTTGCCGCCCTTGCCAAGCACACGGAGCACGCCATCGGCCAGCGAGACCGACACGCCAGGCAGGCCGACCAGTTCGGATACACGCAGGCCGGTGGCATAAAGGGTCTCGAGCATGGCCCGGTCTCGCAAGCCAAGGGTGGTGTCCACCCTGGGTGCCGCCAGCAGGGCCTCGACCTGGGCCTCGGAGAGTGTTTTAGGAAAGCGCTGAGGCTGGCGGGCCGCGAGCAGGCGCTGGGTCGGATCGTCTGCACGCAAATGCTGGCGCAGCAGCCAGCCGAAATAGCGTCGAAAGACGGTGAGTCGCCGGTTGCTGCTGCTGGCCCGGGAGTCGGCATGACGGGCCGCGACATACGCCTGAAGATCGGCCTCTGTCGCGCCCTCCAGGGCCGTGGCCCGCGCAGACAGCCAGTGGGCCAGCAGGGTGAGGTCACGCCGATAGGCCGCCAGGGTATTGGTCGACAATCCATCCTCGAGCCACAGCGCATCGCAAAAGCGCTGCACAGATGCGGGACAATCGGCGGGCTGACGGGTCGCGACCATGTGCCCGAGCATAGCGCCCGTTGCGCTGCTCTGGTGCAATGGGCGCCCACCCCGGCAAGGAACCCCGGCTC
>JBEELY010000222.1:0-4719 GCA_041167925.1 Pseudomonadota bacterium
CATGGTCGGGTGGGTTATGGCGAGTCGCCGATCCGGATCTACCGCCGACATGATCTGGCCAAGATGCGCATGCATTTTGCCGATGGCGATCCAGTGGATTTTCAGGTCCAGCATGCCGACCTCTATTTCTTTTATGACATCGATATCGTCATTCCGGTGATCGAGGTCTGGGCCGATGACCTGCCCTTGTCGCGGGTGCAGGAGGTGCTCTACCGATTCGGACGGGCATCACCTGCAGGCTGGGGCCAGGATGGCAGTCCTGAAGCCTGCCTGAAGGCGGCCGAGTGGATCGGCCATGAAGGGCAGGTTCTGGCCCGCTCCGATCTGGGCGATCGCGAGGCCTATCTGACCTTCACGGCGAAGTTTCGGGCCCAGAGCGTGGGCTCTCACTGGCGCTACCTGCTGCAGCCCATGGCACTGGATCACTCCAATGAGCCCGGCCAGATGCGGTATCGACAGATCGAATACCACCGCATGCCCAAGATGACCTACATCGCGGTGGATGATCCCTTTGCCCTGACTCAGGAGCGTTTTCTGAGGTTGGCCCTGGCCATGCGGGAGGATGCGGGGCCTGTGCCCCTGTCCCGCAAGGCGCAGCAGGAGATGTTCGAGACCCTCTTTGAAGACCGGTTCTGGAATCCCGAGGTCAGGGATGCCCGCGCCCCGATGCGCATCAGCTGCAACGGCGCCACGATGACCATGATCGGTTCCTGGAAGGATGCCTACTTCCGGGATGCCGAGTCAGGGCTGCTGGGGCAGTTCCGGCACCAGTATTTTCTGGTCGGCCTGATTGCCCACTTCCACAAGGCGGCGCTGCTGATGCTGTCGGACCGCCTGATTACCGATGTGTCTTTGCTGGATGTCGCCGACCCGGCGTCGCAGCGGCGATTTCGGCGCTCGGTGAGGGCCTCGCGCGAAGTCTTTCTGCGCTTCAATCATCGCTACTGGTTTCTCGAGGTCTCCAATCAGTCCATGGCCAAGGCCCTGTTCGAGCTCTGGGGCCGTCATCTTGGGACGCGAGCGCTGTTCACGGAGCTCCGCGAGGAGCTCACCGACATGGGCAACTATCTGGACAGTGACGACGCCCGCCGTCAGGGGCAGTCGGTATTGCGCCTCACGGTCGTGACCATTCTGGGCCTTGTCTTTACGGTGGTCTCCGGCTTTCTGGGCATGAATCTGATCGACGCTGCAGACCGGCCCTGGTTTGAAAGGCTGGCCTTGTTTACCGCGGTATTTATTCCGGTGGGGTTGCTGACCCTGGCCACGGTGCGTTATTCGCGCATCCTTGCCACCGGGATGGACATTCTCGCGCAAGACCGGCCCCTCGGACTGCGGCAACGCTGGCGCATGTTTCGCCATGCGATCCGGGCCGGCCGCGCGGGGAGATGACCTGCTCCGGGCGCGAAAAATCCGGTTCGTCATCGAATTGTCATCGAGCCCGGGCATTGTGACAACGGTCGCGCGATAGGCATTTCGGCCCCAAGGCATCAGAAATGCCTCGAGCCCGCGTGTAGATCGTCTCCCCACTGCCTGCCCCCAGGAATGTTCATGAAATCTACTCTCCGTCTGATCGCCGGCCTGGCCCTCTCGGTCAGTGCCCTTGCCGTCCAGGCTGCCGACATTACCGGCGCCGGGGCGACCTTCCCCTTCCCGATCTATGCCAAGTGGGCAGAGGCTTACAAGAAAGAGACCGGCACCGGCCTGAACTATCAGTCGATCGGATCGTCCGGCGGCATTCGCCAGATCCGCGCCAAGACCGTCACTTTCGGTGCGACCGATGCGCCCGTGAAGGGCGAAGAGCTTGACCGCGATGCCATGGTGCAGTTCCCTGCCATCATCGGCGGCACCGTGCCGGTGGTGAACCTCGATGGCTTCAAGCCTGGCGAGCTGCGCGTGACCGGCCCGGTGCTGGCCGAGATTTTCCTGGGCACCATCAGCAAATGGAATGACGCCAAGCTGGCTGGTTTGAACCCCGGTAAAAAGCTGCCCGATACCGCCATCACGGTGGTCCATCGCGCCGACGGTTCCGGCACCACCTTCAATTTCACCGACTACCTGGCCGCGGTCAGCAAAGACTGGGCTGACAAGGTTGGCAAAGGCGCCGCAGTCAAGTGGCCTGCAGCCACCTCGGTGGGCGGCAAGGGCAACGAAGGCGTTGCCGCCAACGTGGGTCGCGTGAAGGGCTCGATCGGCTACGTTGAATATGCCTACGTCAAGCGTAACAACATGACCTTCCTGCAGTTGCAAAATGCCGATGGCAAATATGTGAGCCCGGACGACCTCACCTTTGCGGCTGCCGCTGCTGGTGCCGATTGGTTCAGCGTGCCCGGCATGGGCGTGTCCATGGTGAATGCCAAGGGGGCCGACAGCTGGCCGATCAGCACTGCGTCCTTCATCCTGATGTACAAGGACCCGGCCGACAAGGCTGCTTCCGGTGAAGCCCTCAAGTTTTTCGACTGGGCCTTCAAGAATGGCAAGGGCATGGCTGCCGAGTTGGACTATGTGCCGCTGCCCGACAGCCTGACGGGCGCGATCCGTTCGAAAGTCTGGTCGCAGATCAAGCGCTGAAGCACTTCTGACAGCCCGCCCGACCAGATCCATCTGGCGGGCGGCTTTGTCGTCTACGGAGCGATTGGAACAGCATGAGCGCAGCGCAGACCCTTCCGGCGAGTGACCCGGCCACGAATGATCCGAGCCAGAGGTTGCGGATTGCTCGCCGGCAGCGCATCCAGGATGTCGTATTTCATCGCCTGACTCAGGCGTTTTCGCTCATCGTGTTGCTGGCCTTGATCGGCATCATCGCCTCCCTGGTGATCAATGCCTGGCCCACGTTCAGAAAGTTTGGCATCGCCTTTCTCTGGACCGCCGAGTGGGACATCATCAACGAGGAATTCGGCGCACTGATTGCGATCGTCGGCACGCTGCTCAGCGCGGGCATTGCCATGCTGATCGCCGTGCCGCTGGCCTTCGGTATTGCCCTGTTTCTTACCGAGACCTGCCCGGTGTGGCTACGCAGGCCTTTGGGCGTGGCGATCGAGTTGCTTGCTGCGGTGCCCTCCATCATTTACGGCATGTTCGGCCTGTTTGTATTCGCCCCCATCTTTGCCGACTGGGTGCAAGTGCCGCTCAAGGAGATTGCTGGCGGCATGCCGATCATCGGTGGTTTGTTCGGCGGCGCGACCAACGGCCTGGGCATTCTGGCCGCTGGGGTGATCCTGGCCTTTATGGTGCTGCCCTTTGTGGCCGCGGTCATGCGCGACGTCTTCGAGATTGTTCCGCAAATTCTTCGCGAGTCGGCCTACGGCATGGGTTGCACCACCTTTGAAGTGGTGCGCAAGGTGGTGTTGCCGTACACGCAAAAAGGCGTGATCGGCGGGGTCATGCTCGGCCTGGGCCGCGCGCTGGGCGAGACCATGGCGGTCACCTTTGTGATTGGCAATGCCAACCGCATGCCCACCTCGCTTTTCTCACCGGGCACGTCCATCGCATCGACTCTGGCCAATGAGTTTGGCGAAGCGGCCGACTTCCATCTGTCCACGCTGTTCGCGCTGGGTTTGCTGCTTTTCCTGATCACCTTCATCGTGCTCGCTCTGGCCAAGATCATGATTTTGCGTGCCGAAAAATCGAGGGGCATCTGATGTCGAATCTTGATCAAGGCCTTTATCGGCGCCGGCGGCTGTCCAATCAGATCGGGCTTACGCTGTCCATGGTCGCCATGGCATTGGGTCTGGCGGTGCTGCTCTGGATTCTGGTGGTGCTATTCAAAAATGGCGTTGCCGCGGTGGACTTCAATTTGTTCACCAAAGACACGCCGGCGCCCGGCAGCGAGGGCGGTGGTTTGCGCAATGCCATCGTAGGCAGCCTGATGATGCTCGGACTGACCGTGCTGGTGGCCACACCGGTGGGTGTGCTGGCCGGGGTCTATCTCGCCGAATATGGCGACACAAGCAAGACCGCTTCATTCACGCGCTTTGTGACCGACATCATGCTGTCGGCGCCGTCCATCGTGCTGGGGCTCTTTGTTTACGCGATCGCGGTCGCGACTGTAGGCAACTTCTCCGGATTTGCCGGAAGCCTTGCGCTGGCGCTGATCGCGGTGCCGGTGATTGTTCGCACGACGGAAAACATGCTCCGGCTGGTGCCGGGCAGCCTGCGTGAAGCCGCGTTTGCGCTGGGCGCGCCGCGCTGGAAGGTGTCCATCATGGTCACGCTCCGGGCCGCTCGCAGCGGTGTGATTACCGGCCTGTTGCTGGCTCTGGCGCGCATCAGTGGCGAGACGGCACCGCTCCTCTTTACCGCACTGAACAATCAGTTTTTCAGTACCGACATGGCCAAACCCATGGCCAACCTGCCGGTGGTCATTTTCCAGTTCGCCATGAGTCCCTATGACAACTGGATCCGACTGGCTTGGGCAGGGGCACTGCTGATCACCCTGACCGTCCTGCTGCTCAACATTCTGGCTCGGGTTCTGTTCCGTACCCGAAGCCAAGGCTGATCCTCCGGAAAGCACATCATGTCCTCCACTATTTCCGTCAGCGGCGCACTGCACACCCAGGCCCATGCCGCCCACTTGCCTGCCGCAGTTGCCGATGCCGAGTGCGCCCTGCAGGTGCGCGATCTCGACTTTTATTACGGCAAGTTTCAGGGCCTCAAGAAGGTTAATCTGAACATTGCCCGGGGCAAGGTCACGGCCTTTATTGGTCCTTCGGGATGCGGCAA
>JBEELY010000284.1:0-2528 GCA_041167925.1 Pseudomonadota bacterium
CCGTAGATCACCCAGAGCACGGCAATCATCGAAAACACCATCATCACCTGCATCAGCACCGACAGCACGTTCTTTGAGCGCACCAGGCCGCCGTAAAACAGGGCCAGTCCGGGCAGGACCATCAGGATCACCAGAATGGTGGCCACGGTCATCCAGGCGGTATCACCCTTGTTAGGCACGGGTGCGGCGGCCGCTTCGGCCGGAGCCTCTGCGGGCTTGGCCTCAGTCGCTGCGGCAGCAGCGGCCGCAGGGGCCTCCGCCTTGGCAGGTTCTGCCGCCGCCGCAGGCGAAGCCTGAGCGAGCAGCATGGGGGTCGGCTTGATGGCCGCGGGGGTAGCGGCATCCGCAGCAAGGGAGGGCGTGGCTGCAGCCATTCCCAGCGTTGCCATGAGCGCCAGAGCGCCTAGCATTCGTTTCATGATCAACCTCTTGATTCCAGTGTCATGGGGTTACAGCGCGTCGGTACCGGTTTCGCCGGTCCGGATGCGGACGACCTGCTGCAGGTCGTAGACGAAGATCTTTCCGTCGCCAATCTTTCCGGTGCGTGCGGCACCCTCGATAGCCTCGACGGCGCGGTCGACCAGGTCGTCGGCCACAGCTGCTTCGATCTTCACCTTGGGCAGAAAGTCGACGACATATTCGGCACCGCGATACAGCTCGGTATGGCCTTTTTGTCTGCCGAATCCTTTGACCTCGGTCACGGTGATGCCCTGCACGCCGATGCCCGAGAGGGCCTCACGGACCTCGTCGAGCTTGAAGGGCTTGATGATCGCGGTAATCAGTTTCATGAGAATTTCCTCGGGATCAGAAGGTCCGCGAGACCGACAGGACCAGACCGGTTTCGCCCAGCTTCTTGCCCTGCACCTGGTAGAGGTTCTTGTCGGCGTTGGTGGTGTAGACGTTGGCACCCAGCATCCAGCCGGCGAGGTCATAGGTCAGGCCGACCTTGTAGTCCACGTAGCTGAAATCGCCATAGTTCTTGACCGACTGGTAACCAACGTGCGCGCCCAGGGTCAGCTTGGGCATGATCTCGGCGCTGTAGCCAAGATCCAGGTAGTAGGAGCCTTTGGAGTCACCCGCGCCGCCGGTGGTGTTGCTCAGACCGAAGAAGTTGCTCAGGGCGTAATAGGCCTTGGCACTGAAGGGGCCGCTGGACAGACCGGCATACACCTCGAAGTTGCTGTAACGGGGCTTGCCCGAGAACCCGCTGTAGTAGGCACCCGGGTAGAAGTAGTAAATTGCGCCCACATCCAGGGTGAGGTCCTTGGCGATCTCGACCTTGTAGCCGCCATAGAAGTCCATCTCGATGCCGCGGCCATTCAGGTACTGGTCATCGGACACGGTCGAGTTCCAGTTGCCCAGATACAGGCCGCCGGGGCCGGTCCAATCAATGCCGCCCTGAACTGCAAACCCCTTTTTGGTCTGCGAGATGCCGCGGAAGCGGTAATCGCTGGTCAGGGCAATGTTGGCGGTCAGGGGGCTGGCTGCGGGTGCGGACTGAGCCACGCTGATCGAGGGAAGGGCGGCGAAGGCGCCAAGCAGGGCGAGGGAGAGGGCAGTGCGTTTCATTGAGAAGGATGCTCCATTACGCCGCCGGCGAAGCCCATGCCTCGCCCTCAGTCGGCGCCTGCTTTAGCCTTTGCATTTCCCGTGCCACGGTCGAGACATGGCCTCTCGGATTGCTGAACGCCCCCGAAATGACTGGTTCTCAGTACAAATCAATCCTGAATCGCACCGAAATGAGGCGGCGCCAGTGCACTCAGCGCAAAAGCCTGTCGAGGCAATGCACCAATTCGGTGCAATAAAGTGCGCCTAAAGACCTAGTCCGTCGGTTAAAGGTCGGCAAGAAAAGGCGGAAATACGGCGTGCTAGACTCGATTCAACCTGTTTGGGGTACACCGCATGGACAAATCCTCCCTTCTTCAAGAGGCACAGCAGCGGCTGTCCGAGCTGCTGCGCTCCAGCCCTGCGGCCGACATCGAGCGCAACCTCAAGGCCTTCATGGCCCAGACCTTCCAGCGCATGGATCTCATCACGCGCGACGAATTCGATCTCTTCGAGGCCCGGCTCAATCACCTGCAGTCGCGCATCCAGGAGCTTGAGGCCAAACTTTCTGTACGGGCTGACGCCACCGGGTCCGGCGCGTCAGGTACCGATACAGGGGTCGATCCCCAGGCCTCGACTCGCAACTGAGCCTCAGGGCCGCTGGCCCGGGGCCTTTGTTCCTGCCTGCCCAAGACCCAGGGTGTCGTCCTCATGTCTCTGGCCATCGTCCGCAGCCGTGGGCTGATTGGCATCCAGGCCCCGCCCATCTCGGTCGAGGTCCATCTGGCCAATGGCCTGCCTGCCTTTCATATCGTGGGCCTGCCCAATGCCCAGCTTCGCGAAAGCCGCGAGCGGGTCCGGGCCGCCCTGCTGCAGTCCGGCTTTGACTTTCCCCAGCGGCGCATCACCGTCAACCTCGCACCGGCCGATCTGCCCAAGGGTTCGGGCAGCTTCGATCTGCCCATTGCCATCGGCATTCTGGC
>JBEELY010000326.1:0-3531 GCA_041167925.1 Pseudomonadota bacterium
GGGCGGATCGCCCGATCTATCAGGAGCTGGCGGCCCGCGGCGTGACCGTCACCACCTCGGCGGGCGCCAATGCCGGCAATGTGGCCGTGACTGCGCTGGCTTCTCTCCTGGCGCTATCGCGCCGGTTTCCGATGCTGATGGCGGCCCAGGCCGAGCGGCGCTGGGCGCCTCTGCTGGGCACGGTGATGCCCGATGATCTGGCTGGCCAGCATGCGGTGGTGGTGGGCTGGGGGCCTGTCGGTCAGGCGATTGCAACACGTCTGGCGGCCTTTGAGGTTCGGGTGAGTGTGGTGCGTCGGGCCCGTGTTGCAGGCTCGGCTGGGGCGCTACCGGTCTTCGACTATGCCGGTCTGACCGATGCCGTGCGCGATGCGCAGTGGCTGGTGCTGGCCTGTCCGCTCAGCGATCTCACGCGGGGTCTGGTCGATGCTCGTGTGCTCGCGGCCTTGCCGCGCGGCGCCTGTCTGATCAATGTGGCCCGTGGTGAGGTGATCGACGAGGCCGCGCTGATCGAGGCCCTGCGCTCGGGCCATCTCGGGGGCGCGCATCTCGATGTCTTCAGCCATGAGCCCCTGCCTGCCGAGTCGCCTCTGTGGTCTGCTCCCCGTCTGATGATCACGCCGCATGCCGCAGGCCACAGTACGGGCAACCGGGCCCGAGTGGCGGGGCTCTTCCTGGATAACCTGAGCTGCTGGCTGCGCGACGAACCGCTGCGCAATGTTGTAACTTCTGCGGTCTGACCTGCATTTGGTCTGACCTGCGTTCGGTCTGACCTGCTGATACCCGGCCTGGAGGCCCTTGCACCATGAACCATCCTCACGGGATCTCGGAGTCCCTGCGTCGTCCTGTGCCTGCGGCTCTGATCGACCGATTGCGCACACGCTTTGGTGAGCGTTTCAGTACGGCCCAGGCGGTGCGCGAGCATCATGGCCGCGACGAGTCGCCCTTCCCGGTCACGCCGCCCGATGCGGTGGTGTTCGCCGAAACGACTGAAGAAGTGGTCGAGGTGGTCCGGGCCTGTGCCGAGCATGCCTTTCCGGTCATTCCCTATGGTGCCGGCTCGTCGCTCGAGGGGCATCTTCTGGCGATTCAGGGCGGTATCAGCATCGATCTGTCGCGCATGAACCGTATGGTCGAAGTCCATCCTCAGGACCTGATCTGCACCGTGCAGGCGGGCGTCACCCGTAAGCAGCTCAATGCCGAGATCAAGGATACGGGCCTGTTCTTTCCGATTGATCCGGGGGCTGACGCCTCACTGGGCGGCATGGCCGCCACGCGGGCCTCGGGTACCAATGCCGTGCGCTACGGCACGATGCGCGAAAACGTGCTCGGCCTGACCGTGGTGACCGCCGAAGGCAAGGTCGTGCGGACCGGAAGCCGTGCCAAGAAGTCCTCTGCAGGCTATGACCTCACCCGGCTCTTTGTGGGCTCCGAAGGCACGCTGGGCATCATCACCGAGGTCACGGTCAAGCTCTATCCGGTGCCTGAAGCCATGTCGGCTGCGGTGTGCAATTTCCCGAGCCTGCGCGATGCGGTGAGTACGGTGATCGAGGCGATTCAGCTCGGCGTGCCGGTGGCCCGCAGCGAATTTCTTGATGCGGTGAGCATTGGCGCCATCAATCGCCACAGCCACACCACCTTGCGCGAGGCGCCGACGCTGTTTTTCGAATTTCATGGCACCACTGAATCGGTGCGTGAGCAGGCTGCCCTTGTGCAGGAACTGGCGCATGGCCACGGCGGGCAGGACTTCGAATGGGCCACGTTGCCCGAGGACCGCAACCGCCTCTGGAATGCGCGCCACAACGCCTATTTCGCCTGCCTGCAGTTGCGTGCGGGGTGCCGCGCGATCTCCACCGATACCTGCGTGCCCATCTCGCGCCTGGCCGATTCGATCACCGGTGCGCGCGCCATCCTGGATACCGCCGACTTTCCCACCGCCATCCTGGGCCATGTGGGCGATGGCAACTTCCACGCGATCTTGCTGATCGATCCTGCCAACGATGCCGAGGTGACCGAGGCCGAGCGACTCAATGACGAGATCGTGCGCCTGGCCATTTCCATGGGCGGTACCTGCACGGGCGAGCATGGCATCGGCATGCACAAGATGGGCTTTCTGGTCGAGGAGGCCGGCGAGGATGCGATTGAGTTGATGCGGGGTATCAAGCGGGCCCTGGATCCCAAGGGCATCATGAACCCGGGCAAGATCTTCCACGCCTGAAGCGCTGACTCCCAAGACCAATTTCAGGCGATAGAGCATGCAGGCACCGGCCGGCTGGGCGGCCCGTCTCGAACTGGGCTACGAAGCGGATGCGGCCGATGTCACCCGGCTGGTGCATAACCGGCATCAGGGGCCATTGCGTCTGCTGCGCGCCCTGCCTCAGCCCGACGGCAGCAGCCATGCCGTCATCGTTCACCCACCGGGCGGACTGGTCGGGGGTGATCGCCTGGAGATCGACATCCAGCTCGGCCCCCGGGCGCGCGTGCTCTGCACCACGCCCGGCGCTCAGAAGTGGTACCGGGCCGAGCGTCCGGGCGCCCGCGCCCGCACCGTCTTGCGGGTAGATTCGCAGGCCGTTCTGGCCTGGTTGCCTCAGCCCACCCTGGTCTTTGATGCCGCCCAGGCCGATCAGACCCTGGAGATCGACCTTGCGCCCGAGGCCAGCGTGTTTGGCTGGGAGGCTCTGGTCCTGGGTCGTGCGGCCATGGGAGAACAGTTCTCACGAGGCCGGCTGCATCAGGCCCTGCGCCTGCGCCAGGGCGGCAAGCTGCTTTGGGACGAGCAGGTCGTGGCTGAGGCCGGTGACCGCCTGTTCCAGTCCCCGCTTGGCTGGGGCGGTCGCATTGCGGCCTGCACCGTCTGGGCCTGCGCGCCGCCGTCTTGTCAGCCCGAGGTGTTGACCGCATGGCGCGAGGTCATCGATGCAGCTCAGACCTCACCTGTTGCCGCATCGGTTCGCCTGGTGGGAGCAGCCACTCAGCCCGCTGCGGGGCTGCTGGCCGCCCGCCTCCTCGCTGACGATGCAGAACCCCTCATGCAATGTGCCGAGCGCCTCTGGAGGGCTTCAGCCCCCTTGCTGAGCGCGCCGCTCGGACAAGCGCCTCGCATCTGGGCGACCTGAGGCAGACTCCATTGGCGTGGCTCTTGCACGTGATGCCACAGCGCCAGACTCGAACACACCCCGCCGACCTCACCGTATTGCGCGGTCAGCCTCCGCGCCCATCATTCCCGGGCCTTTCCCTGACTCTCCTGCGACACCGCCACAACCCATGGATCTCACGCCCCGCGAGAAGGACAAGCTCCTGATCTTCACTGCAGCTCTTCTTGCCGAGCGGCGTCGGGCACGTGGCCTGAAGCTCAACGTGCCGGAAGCGGTTGCTTACATCACGGCCGCCATTCTGGAGGGCGCGCGCGATAGTCGGACCGTGGCCGACCTGATGCACTATGGCACCACGCTGCTGGGCCGGGCGGATGTGATGGACGGGGTGCCCGAGATGATTCCCGACATCCAGGTCGAGGCGACCTTTCCGGAC
>JBEELY010000405.1:0-5279 GCA_041167925.1 Pseudomonadota bacterium
TGCCGGCAAGGTCGATGGTGAGCTTGTCGACACCTCACATCGCATCGAGTGTGATGCACGGCTGGCGATCGTGACGGATCGGGACGCTGAAGGCCTCGAGGTCATCCGCCATTCCACGGCACACCTTCTCGCCTACGCAGTCAAGGAGCTCTTCCCTGAGGCTCAGGTCACGATCGGTCCGGTGATCGACGACGGCTTTTACTACGATTTTTCGTATTCCAGGCCCTTCACGCCCGAAGACCTGCAGGCGATTGAAGCGCGCATGACCGAGCTGTCCCGCAAGGACGAGCCCGTACAACGTGAAGTCTGGGATCGCGATGAGGCCGTGCGCTTTTTCGAATCCATCGGTGAGCGCTACAAGGCAGAGATCATCGCCTCTATTCCTGCGCAGGAAGGCATCAGCCTGTATCGCGAGGGCAGCTTCATTGATCTGTGCCGCGGCCCCCACGTGCCTTCCACCGGCCGGCTTAAGGTCTTCAAACTGATGAAAGTCGCCGGTGCTTACTGGCGCGGCGACTCACGCAATGAAATGCTCCAGCGCGTCTATGGCACCGCCTGGGCGCGCAAGGAAGATCAGGAAGCCTACCTGCATCGGCTAGAAGAGGCCGAGAAGCGCGACCACCGCAAACTCGGGCGAGCGCTAGACCTCTTCCATTTGCAGGACGACGCGCCTGGAATGGTCTTCTGGCACCCGCGTGGCTGGGCCCTGTGGCAGCAGGTCGAGCAATACATGCGGCAGGTTTACCAAGACAACGGCTACCACGAGATTCGCTGTCCCCAGATTCTCGATCGCTCACTTTGGGAGCGCTCCGGGCATTGGGAGAACTACAAGGATCACATGTTCTCGACTGCCTCCGAGAACCGTGACTACGCCGTCAAGCCCATGAATTGCCCGGGCCACTTGCAGGTCTTTAACAGCAGTTTGCGAAGCTACCGCGACCTGCCCCTGCGCTACGGTGAATTCGGTCAGTGCCACCGTAACGAGCCCTCAGGAGCATTGCACGGCATCATGCGTGTGCGCGGCTTCGTACAGGACGACGGCCACATCTTCTGCACCGAGGATCAGATCCTCGATGAGTGCGTGGCTTATACCGCGCTGCTGCATCGGGTCTACAAGGATTTCGGCTTCACCAACATGCTTTACAAAGTCGCAACCCGCCCGGCCAAGCGAGTGGGTTCCGACGACCTCTGGGACAAGGCCGAGTTTGCGCTGATGGAGTCTCTGCGCCGATCAGGCTGCGAGTTTCAGATTGCGCCCGGCGATGGCGCCTTCTACGGCCCCAAAATTGAGTACACCCTGCTCGATGCACTCGGCCGCCACTGGCAGTGCGGCACCATGCAGGTCGATTTCAACATGCCGCAGCGCCTTGGTGCCGAATATGTCGCAGACGACAATGCCCGCAGGCATCCGGTCATGCTGCATCGGGCCATTGTGGGCTCGCTCGAGCGCTTCATCGGCATCCTGATCGAGAACCATGCGGGGGCCTTTCCTGCCTGGCTGGCTCCGGTGCAGGCGATGGTCCTCAGCATCACCGAAGCGCAGGCCGATTACGTCCAGGACGTTGTACGCACGCTGAAAAAGCGCGGGTTCAGGGTGGAGTCCGATTGTCGCAATGAAAAGATCGGCTATAAGATCCGCGAACATAGCCTGCAGAAGCTGCCCTACCTGGTTGTCGTGGGAGACAAGGAGCGGCAGGCGGGTCATGTGGCTATCCGGGCCAGAGGGGGCGTTGATCTGGGATCTATGCCACTCGAAGCGTTCATCGAACGCCTGGCTGCAGAAGTCGAGTCCCGGCAGTCCTGAGCTTGCTCGGGGCGCGTTTTCCTTCCCACGTTTACCGGAGAAACCAGCATCGCTACAACCGAACGCGAACGGTCGCACCGCCTGAACGGCGAAATCAATGTGCCCGAACTGCGCCTGATGGGCCTGGAAAATGAGCCCCTCGGAATCGTCTCTACCCGCGAAGCCCTGCGCATGGCCGAAGAGGCCGATGTAGATCTTGTCGAAATCGCGCCCATGGCACAGCCCCCTGTGGCCAGGCTCATGGACTACGGCAAGTTCAAGTACCAGGAGCAAAAGCGCGCTCATGAGGCCCGACTCAAGCAGAAGGTGATCCAGGTCAAGGAAGTCAAGTTCCGTCCTGGCACCGATGACAATGATTACGGCGTCAAGCTGCGAAATCTCGTCCGATTTCTTGAGGAGGGAGACAAGGCCAAGGTGACGCTGCGTTTCCGTGGTCGTGAGATGGCCCACCAGGAGTTTGGCGTTCGCCTGCTGGAGCGGATTCGCACCGACCTCGATGCTGTGGGCCAGGTTGAAGCCATGCCCAGGCTTGAGGGGCGCCAGATGGTCATGATCATCGCGCCCAAGAAGCGCAAGTAATGCTATAGTTACCGGCTTCGCGTAGATCTATTGGTCACGCGAAGCCTGTTGCCCGGGTTCCGAAAGCGCGCTGTTTTTTCAGTGCCACCTCGAGGCAGCGCCATCGGAGCGGCATCATGCCCAAGATGAAGACCAAGAAAAGCGCGGCCAAGCGCTTTCGGGTTCGCGCCAGCGGCTCGATCAAGCGAGGCCAGGCCTTTAAGCGCCACATCCTCACCAAGAAAACCACCAAGAACAAGCGGCACCTGCGTGGCGCAGTTCAGGTCCATGAGTCCGACGTGCAAAGCGTCCGGACCATGATGCCTTACGCCTAAGGAGGGAACAGCATGCCTCGCGTCAAACGTGGAGTTACCGCACGCGCCCGCCACAAAAAGGTGCTTGCATTGGCCAAGGGTTACCGCGGCCGTCGTAATAATGTCTACCGGGTGGCCAAGCAGGCGGTCATGCGTGCAGGCCAGTATGCCTACCGTGACCGGCGTGCCCGCAAGCGCGTGTTCCGGGCCCTCTGGATCGCCCGGATAAACGCTGCTGCGCGTGAACACGGGATCAACTACAGCCGTTTCATTGCGGGTCTGCACAAGGCTGCCATCGATCTCGATCGCAAGGTGTTGGCCGAATTGGCGGTTAACAACAAGTCGGCCTTCGCAGCCGTCGTGACCCAGGTCAAGTCGGCGCTCGGTGCCTGACGGCACGTCGCGGGTCTTGCTTGTGCAAGACGCCGTGACGATCTGACTGCCTGAATCGCGCGGGGCCCCATGTGGGCCCCGTTCCTTTGGTGGACGATGAATGAACGACAACCTTCAGACGATGATCGACGACGCGGTTGCGCTCTTTGCCGCCGCGACAGATGGTGCGGCGCTGGCCAACGCCAAGGCGCGCTTTCTGGGCAAGGAAGGGCTGCTCACGCAGCAGATGAAGGGGCTCGGTCTACTTAAAGGTGAAGAGCGTGCCCAGGCAGGCAAAGCCCTGAATGAGACCAAGCAGGCTATTGAGCAGGCGCTGGCTGCCCGACAACAGGCTCTTGAACAGGCTGCGCTGCAGGAACGTCTTGCCGCCGAGGCCATTGATGTCACCTTGCCCGGGAGGGGCATGGGGCAGGGGGGGCTTCATCCGGTCACCCTGACCATCGATCGCATCGAACGCATATTTCGCTCGATCGGCTTCGATGTGGCCGATGGCCCCGAGATCGAGGAAGATTTCTTCAATTTCACGGCACTCAATACGCCTGATAACCATCCGGCGCGCTCAATGCACGACACCTTCTATGTTGAAGGCGAGGATGCGCGCGGTCAGCCCTTGCTGCTGCGCACCCACACCAGCCCGATGCAAATTCGCTACGCGCGCATGCATCAGCCGCCCATCAAGGTGATTGCGCCGGGCAAGACCTACCGGGTCGATTCCGATGCGACGCACTCGCCCATGTTTCATCAGATCGAGGGACTCTGGATCGACCAGGACGTGTCCTTTACTGACCTGCGCAATCTCTATACGGCCTTTCTGCGTCGGTTTTTCGAGCGGGACGACATCGATGTGCGCTTCCGACCGTCCTATTTTCCGTTTACGGAGCCCTCGGCCGAGATCGACATGAGGTTTGCCGACGGTCCTCTGGCTGGACGCTGGCTCGAGGTGTCGGGTGCCGGGCAGGTGCATCCCCAGGTGGTGCGCAATATCGGGCTGGATCCCGAGCGCTACATCGGATTTGCCTTTGGCTCGGGCATCGAGCGTTTGGCCATGCTGCGGCATGGTGTGGCTGACCTGCGCTTGTTCTATGAGAACGACCTCAGGTTTCTCGAGCAATTCAAGGACTGACTGGAGCGCCTGCGATGCGATTTTCTGAACGCTGGCTGCGTGCCTGTGTCGATACCTCACTGGACAGCGATGCGCTTGCACACGCCCTGACCATGGCGGGGCTGGAGGTCGAGGAGCGCCAGCCTGCGGCTCCCGACTTCAGCGGCGTGGTGGTGGCCCGAGTTCTTTCGGTGAGCCGGCATCCTGATGCAGACAAGCTCACGGTGTGCTCGGTCGACATCGGGCGCAGTGATCCGGTGCAGATTGTTTGCGGTGCGCCCAATGTGGCTGCAGGCATCACGGTGCCCTGTGCTGTTCCAGGGGCCATCCTGCCTGGCGACTTCAAGATTGGCGTCGCCAAGATGCGCGGCGTGCAAAGCGAAGGCATGCTGTGCTCAGCGCTTGAGCTTGGCTTGTCCGAAGACCACTCTGGTCTGATGTTGCTGTCCGACGCGTTGGCGCCTGGGGTGGCCTTGCGTGAGGCGCTTGATCTTGATGACCGCATCTGGTTGCTCAAGCTCACGCCTAACTTGGCGCACTGCATGTCGGTTACCGGCGTGGCCCGGGAGGTGGCCGCCATTACTGGTGCACCGCTTCATCTGCCGCAAATGTCCCCAGTGCCGGTGACGCTCGCCGATCGTCTGCCTGTGCATATCGTAGCCCCGGAACTGTGTGGTCGGTTCAGTGGTCGCATCATTCGCGGCGTCAATGCGCGCGCCCAAACGCCTGACTGGATTCGTCAACGCCTCGAGCGCAGCGGCCAGCGCAGCATCTCGGCCCTGGTCGATCTGTCCAACTACGTGATGCTTGAGCTTGGCAGACCGACTCACGTATTCGATCTGGGCAAGATCCATGGCGGTTTGCAGGTGCGCTGGGGGCGCGCCGGGGAGCAGCTCAAACTGCTCAACGGCAACACCATCGCGCTGGGGCCGGATACAAATGGTCTGGCGGTGGGTGTGATCGCGGATGAGGCGCAGGTCGAGAGCCTCGCGGGCATCATGGGCGGCGAGGCGACCGCGGTGTCTCTCGACACCACCGACATCTACGTCGAGGCCGCCTTCTGGTGGCCGACCTCGATCGCCGGCCGCGCGCGGCGCTACAACTTCTC
>JBEELY010000118.1:0-3254 GCA_041167925.1 Pseudomonadota bacterium
CAGGCGCTCGCACATGGCCAACGCCTCTTCAGTGCTCATGCTGCGGGTGACCTCATGCATGGCGGTATAGAGCTCCTTCACGCGAGCATTGCGCGCATGCCGGTCGGCAACGTTGAACTTCTCGGCCAGGTCGCTTCGGCCTGCAGCCGCAAAGAAATCCACCCAGTGTTCGCTGCTGTAGGGCAGCAGTGCGATGTAGCCATCGCGGGTAGGCGCCGGTTTTCGACCGCCGGCCAGCAGTCGGGCATACCCGGCGGGCGCGTCGGTGGCATCCGAACCCGCGAAGGTCAGGCCGCCAAGATGCTCGGCCATATTGAAGGCCACCATGGTCTCCAGCATGGGCACTTCCACCTGCTGACCCTGGCCGGTACGTTCGCGGTGCAGAAGGGCGGCCAGCACGGCATTGCACAGCGCCATGCCGCAGGTCTTGTCAGCCAACAGGGTCGGCACGTAGTCCGGGATGCCGCTTTCGTGTCCGAGCAGATCGGCAAGCCCGCTGGAGGCCTGAATCACATCATCAAACGCGGGTCGTCCCGCATGGGCGCCTGATTCACCAAATCCGGTGGCTACGCAGTACACGATGTCGGGTTTGATCCGCCGTACCGCCTCGTAGCCCAAGCCCAGTCGTTCGATGGCAGGCACGCGCATATTGTGGACGACCGCATCGATGCCGGGCAGCAAGCGCTCGATGACCGCCAGACCCTCCGGAGTTTTGAGATCAATGGCCAGTGAGCGCTTGTTGCGATTGATGGCCAAAAAAATTGAGCTCATGCCCCGGGTTTTGGATACGCCGTTGGCCCGCATCAGATCGCCCGTAGGGGGCTCGACCTTGATGATGTCGGCGCCGTAGTCGCCAAGCATCTGCGTCGCCAGTGGTCCAAGCACCACGGCGGTGAGGTCAAGAATGCGGTATCCCGCGAGGGGTCCGGTGCGCGTCACGAAGGTCTCCGTCAGTGCCGGGGCGTTTTGTCATTCATAGCAACGGCCGACCTGATCCGGCATGTCGTCGCTGAACCCCCGCTTTGTTGCAGCATACCCCGAGTTTGAAAGACGCGATTGCTCCGATTTGCTTCCGGCTGGCGTTTCAAACCAGAATCCGGGCTTGCATTCGTCATCCGAATCCGCAACACGCGTCCAGTGCGCTGCTGGTTCGGATCATTCAATCCGAGGAGATGTCGCCCATGAGCCAGACCGAGTTGTCTTCCAGCAGTGAATTCGTGGGTGTAAGCCTGCGCGATGACCATGTCGCTATCGTCGAGATGCGTCGCCCGCCTCACAACTTCTTCGACATGGGGATGCTGGTTGGCCTGGCCGATGCGTTTGAACAACTCGAAAAAAATGACCAGTGCCGCAGCATCGTCTTGTGCGCATCGGGCACCTCCTTCTGTGCCGGGGCCGATTTTTCAGGCAAGCGCGATCCGATCCGCAGTCCGCGCACGGTCAACCCGATTTATGCCGAGGCGATCCGCCTGTTCGCATGCACCAAGCCTTCGGTTGGTGCCATTCAGGGGCCGGCCATTGGCGGCGGGCTCGGTCTGGCCCTGGTGCCCGATTTTCGGGTCACCTGTCCGGAGGGGCGTTTTTCAGCGAACTTCAACCGTCTGGGCTTTCATCCCGGCTTTGGCCTGACGGCCACGCTGCCTCGTCTGGTTGGCGTGCAAAAAGCAGCGCTCATGTTCTACACCGGCCGTCGGATCAATGGCGAAGAGGCCGCCGAGATGGGGCTGGCCGAAGTGCTGGTCAGCCGAGAAAAAGTGCGCGAAGAGGCCATTGCGCTGGCCCGCGAAATGGCGATCTCTGCACCGCTCGCCGTGGTCTCCACCCGTGCCACCGTGCGCGCCGGTCTGGTGGAGCAGATCCGCAGCGCAGTTGCGCGCGAGAGCCATGAACAGACCCTGCATTACATGACCGAGGACTTCAAAGAAGGCGTGGCCGCGATGGCCGCGCGCCGCGAACCCCAGTTTCAGGGGCGATGAGCCATCGCCGCTCAGGCAAAGCGACTCAGTCGAGCCGCTGAGCCTGAGGTCTGAAGCCCGCACTTTTTTCAATCTGGCCGTCAGGCCAAGCGATCGGAGTTTTCATGTTTTACGACACCGCCAAGGACGACCACGGCCTCAAGTTCAATCCCTTCAAGGCCCTGGTCGTGCCTCGGCCGATCGGCTGGGTCGGCTCGATCAGCAAGGCCGGAGTGCGCAATCTGGCCCCTTACAGCTTCTTCAATGCCGTGAGCGATACCCCGCCCATGGTGTTCTTCTCCTCGGCGGGCAATAAGGATTCGCTGGCGAACATTCTGGAGACGGGTGAATTCACCTGTTCCATGTCGAGCCGGGCGCTGGTCGATGCCATGAACCTATCTTCGGCGGCCGTGGCCCCGGATGTGGATGAGTTTGCGGTGGCAGGCCTCACCCCTGCCCCCTCTCGGCTCATCCAGGCGCCCTGGGTGGCGGAGGCTCCGTCGGCCTTTGAGTGCCGCCTCTGGAAAACCATCGACATGCCCGCCAACAAGCATGGCACCTGCTACACCGTCGTCATCGGTGAGGTGCTCGGTGTGCACATCAACGATGCCTTCATCAAGGACGGTCTGGTGGATACGGCGGGCATGGAGCCGCTCTCGCGCATGGGCTACATGGACTACTCGGTGGTCACCCGCGAAAACACCTTCAGCCTGAATCGCCCCACCACTGACAAGGATCGCCGGACGGCGCAGGTGCAATCCGGTCCCTGGGACGGGGTTTACCGCTGACATGGGCGCGGCGCATCTAGTGAGTACACAGTGGCTGCAGGAGCACCTGGAGGCTCCGGGCCTGCGGGTGCTTGATTGCACCACCTACATGACGCCGCAGCCGATCGGTGCTTCGCTCATCACCAGCGGACGTCCGCACTGGCTTGCGGCCCGCATTCCCGGGTCTGTGCATGTCTGCATGGTCGAGGACCTGTCCGATCCTCAGGGTCGTTTTCCTTACACCCTTCCTAGCGCCGAGGCTCTCGGGCAGCGCCTGGCCCGTCTCGGGCTCAGCCCGAATCAGCATCTGGTGCTCTACGGGGCTGCCCATCCCATGGTGGTCAGTCGCGCCTGGTGGGTCCTGACCGCGCTGGGCTGGCCTCAGGTGAGTGTGCTCGATGGCGGCTGGGGCGCCTGGGAGGCTGAGAAACGGCCGATCGACCGCACCCCGATGGCGTCGGATGCAGAGCGCAGTGCCGCATCCGATGCTGCGCCTGATCGTGCCTTGCAGTCAGGGTCGCCTGCGGTTGCA
>JBEELY010000223.1:0-5042 GCA_041167925.1 Pseudomonadota bacterium
TGATCTTGCCGCGGGCTTTCCGCTGGTCACCACCAAAAAGCTGCATCTGAAGTCCATCGTGCACGAGCTGCTGTGGTTCCTGAGCGGTTCGACCAATGTGGCCTACCTGCGCGAGAACGGCGTCACGATTTGGGATGAATGGGCCGATGCCCAGGGCGAACTCGGTCCGGTGTATGGGCATCAGTGGCGCTCCTGGCCCGCGGCCGATGGCGGCACCATCGACCAGATCGCCAGCCTCATGACCGAACTCAAGCGCAACCCCGATTCACGGCGCCTGATTGTTTCAGCCTGGAATCCTGCCGACCTGCCCCGCATGGCGCTCTCGCCCTGTCATGCGCTCTTTCAGTTCCATGTGGCCGACGGGCGCCTGTCCTGCCAGCTGTATCAGCGCAGCGCCGATATTTTTCTGGGCGTGCCCTTCAACATCGCCTCATATGCTTTGCTGACCGAAATGGTGGCGCAGCAGGCGGGCCTTGCAGCCGGAGACTTCATCTGGACCGGCGGCGACTGCCACCTCTATACCAACCACCTGGAGCAGGCCCGATTGCAGCTCACCCGTGAGCCTTACCCCCTGCCGCGGCTGCGCATGCATCGCAAGCCTGAATCGATCTTCGATTACCGGTTCGAAGACTTCGAGTTCGAGGGCTATCAGGCGCATCCCCTGATCAAGGCGCCGGTGGCGGTGTGAGCCGGCCGCGCGTCAGCCTGATCGTGGCGCGGGCGAGTAACGGAGCGATTGGCCGCCTCAATACCCTGCCCTGGCGCCTGCCCGAAGACCTTCAGCATTTCAAGGCCACCACGCTGGGGCACTGTGTGCTGATGGGACGAAAAACCTTCGAGTCCATCGGCCGGCCGCTGCCCGGGCGGCGCAATCTGGTGCTCACGCACGACGCGTCATGGCATCACGAGGGATGCGAGCGGGTGGCTTCTCTGCAAGCCGCCATTAACTCCTGCCCCGCACCGTCCGAGCTTTTTGTTGCCGGCGGCGAGCAGGTCTATCGGCTGGCTCTGCCCGAAGCCGACCGCCTGATCGTGACCGAAATCGATCTGGAAGTAGAGGGGGCCGATGCCTGGTTTGATGCCCCCGACCCCGCCCGCTGGCGCTGTGTGCAGTCTGTGCCGGCCGTGAGCCGCACGGCCCTCACTTACCGCATTCAGACCTGGGAACGTATCGGCACGGTCTGAGGCCGGCGTGCTAAAGTCGGCGCGCCCGCGTCCAGCGGCGCCTTCAACTGAAGGCTGAGCCTTGTTGATCCGACTTTCCGGGGCCCCGAACGGTCTCTGAAAGACCCAAAAAAGACCCCTGTATCCCCAGGAGACCCTTTCTCATGCGACCCATTCACCGTCTTATTCCAGGCGCCCTGAGCGCTGCACTGGTGGCCGCTGCGCTCATCGGCACGAGTGTCCAGGCCAACCCTCTGCGCTGGGCTGCCCAGAACGATGTGCTGACCCTCGATCCGCACTCGCAGAACCATGCCACCACCAATGCCATCCTGATGCATGCCTATGAAGGCCTGACCCGCTACGACAAGGACTACAAGGTCGAGCCGGCGCTGGCCACCAGCTGGCAGCAAATGAGCCCGACCCAGTGGCGCTTCAATCTGCGCAAGGGCGTGAAGTTCCATGATGGTTCGCCCTTCACAGCCGATGATGTGGTGTTCTCGTTCGAGCGCATCCGTCAGCCGCAGGGCACCATGCAGGTCTACGTGACGGGCATCAAGGAAGTCAAGAAGGTCGACGACCACACAGTCGACCTCATCCTTGACGCCCCGGTGCCCATCCTGCTGCGCAACATCATCGACTTCCGGATCATGAGCAAGGGCTGGTCCGCCAAGAACAAGTCCGAAAAAGTCCAGGACTACAAGGCGCGCGAAGATACCTTTGCCTCGCGCAACACCAACGGCACCGGCCCCTATGTCATCAATGGCTGGTCGCCCGATCAGCGCATCCTGATGTCCAACAATGACAGCTGGTGGGGCAAGAAGGACGGCAACGTCACCCGCGTGAACTACACGCCCATCAAGGCCGACGCCACCCGTGTCGCGGCCCTGCTCTCGGGTGAAGTCGACATGGTCACCGACCTGCCCACTCAAGACGTCGCACGCCTGAAGCAGAACAAGAACCTGAAGGTGGTCGACGGCGTTGAAGTGCGCACGATCTTCATCGGTCTGGATCAGCACAACAACGAGCTGCAGTACTCCAGCGTCAAGGGCAAGAATCCGTTCAAGGATGTGCGTGTCCGTCAGGCCCTGAACATGGCGATTGATCGCGCCGCCATTCAGCGCACCATCATGCGCGGACTGTCGGTGCCGGGCGTGCTCATGGTGGCGCCGGGCGTGAACGGCTACACCAAGGAGGCCGACAAAGCGGCAGCCGCCAATGTCGAAGGCGCCAAGAAGCTGCTGGCCGACGCCGGTTATCCGAGCGGCTTCGAGTTCACGCTCGACTGCCCGAACAACCGCTATGTGAATGACGAAGAGATCTGCCAGGCCCTGGTGGGCATGTGGGCGCGTGCAGGCGTGAAGGTCAAGCTCAATGCCATGCCCTTTGCCACCTACATCCCCAAGATCCAGAAGCATGACACCAGCGCCTATCTGCTGGGCTGGGGCGTGGCCACCTATGACGCGCTCTACACCCTGCAGTCACTGGTGCGCACCAAGACCACGGGCGCCGATGGCAACTTCAACCTGGGTCGCATCAGCGACACCAAGCTTGATGCCATCATCGATGCCTCCAAGTCGGAAGTGGATGTGGCCAAGCGCGATGCCATGCTGAAGGACGCCCTCAACATCACCCGCGACAATGCCTACTACCTGCCGATCCACCATCAGGTTCGGCCCTGGGCCATGAAGAGCAATGTGACCACCTCGCATCGCTCCGATGACCGTCCGGAAGCGCGCTTTACCAGCGTGGGCGGCAACTGATCGCCCAGGGGGCGCGGCAGATTCTCTGCTGCGCCCTCGTTTGCAGTGCTTTCTTAGCCCGCCAGTTCTGAATCAGGACTGGCGGGTTTGGTTTTGGGGTCGCGAACTCTGACCCAACCGGTTTTGCGCTTAGGACCGCTGTGTCTCACCAAGCGCCTGGTGTCTCATCACGCTGCAGGAAAAGTGCTGCACGAGATGTCGGAAAACTTTACACCTGCCGCACGATCTCAAGGTCATGCAGCGGTCATCTCCAGCAAACATGCGCCTCTCCAAGGTTTGGCATGAAGCATGCACGTCTCACCCGAAAGTGTGGCCATAGGGCCTCGGGCGCGATTGCTTCAAAAGCTTGCTTCAAAACCTACTAGAAATCGAAATGAAACTGAAACATCTGGCTGCATCGCTTGCGATGGCACTTGGCCTGGCGAGCGGCGCACAGGCAGCCACAGTGATCTATGACTTCACCACCAACTTCGAAGAAGGAGTTGAAAGCGGCTATTTCACGTTTGATGACTTGCCGCAGATGGCGATTCTGGGACCCACTCTGCCGATCTTTGGGCAGATCGGGACCTGGTATTCCGGAACAAGCATCACATTCGCCCCATTACCGGAATTGAACAATTTCCGCTTCGGCCTCTGGAAAGCTACGACACCCTTCACTGCCGATGTGGCTCTTTTCGCGGCTGATCTTAATGTCCCCGCCTTTGATATCTACCCAGCCTACACATTGACTTACGGTGCGGCCTTCTTCTTCCCCAGCAATACCTTCTCGAGCCTACTGCCAAGTGAACTCACTGGTCTCTCGATCGAGCAAACAATCGAAGTGGAAGTGTTGCCATGGCAGCCGCTGGCAAGAAACTATGGCGGATTGATTGACGAAAGTTTTAATTCCATCAATTTCGACGCTGATCCTTACACCGATTTTCGCCAACGCAGCGCCAATGTCCCCGTCCCTGCCACCCTCGCCCTCCTGGGTCTGGGTTTGGTCGGTCTGGGCATCCGCAGGAAGGTCTCTTCCCGCTGAAAACCCGCTGAGGGAATGGGGCCAGGCCCGCCGGTTCTAATTTTAGATCGGCGGGTTTTGTTTTTTGCTGCCGCGAATTCTGACCCAACCGGTTGAGCTCCTTATCCAAGCCGGTTCCTGAAGAAGCGCCCGGCCTTCATGACGACCGGCATCCGCGCCCCATTGCCGGTCAGAAGCGTCAGGTCTTTTGACGGATCGCCATCCAACACGATCAGATCGGCCACGGCGCCGCGCGCGAGCACACCGAGCTGCCCCTCTTTGCGCAGGATGCGGGCATTGACGGAGGTGGCGCTTTGCAGCACTTCGATCGGGCTGAGCACCTGGGCGCGAAGTAAAAACTCATTGGACTGATCATCGTGCATCGGCCCGAGCAGGTCGGTGCCAAAGCCAATCTGCACGCCCTCGGCCTGAGCAATGCGCAAAGACTCCAGCCCACGGTCTTTGACCCGATCAAGCTTGTCGAGCATGGCCTGCGGCCAGCCCAGGGCGGCGCCCTCGCGGAACAGCGAGTCGTAGGTCACCAGCGTGGCCACAAAAAAGGCATCGTGACGCGCCATCTCGCGCGCGGCAGAGGCGTCAATCAGATTGCCGTGTTCGATGCTACGCACGCCTGATTGCACCGCGCGAATGATGGCGCGGGGCGAGTAGGCATGGGCCATCACATAGGTGTTGGCTGCTTCGGCCTCCTCACAAATGGCGCGCAGTTCTTCAAGGGAATATTGCGTGCCATCGATCGGATCGGTCGGGCTCGACACCCCGCCTCCGGCCATCACCTTGATCTGATGGGCGCCATTGCGGATCTGCTCGCGCGCGGCACGCCTGACCTCACCGACCCCATCGGCGATCGAGCCGAGCATGCCCAGCCCCGCACACGAACACATCATGGTCTTCACGCCCAGCGGGCGGGTATCGCCATGCCCGCCCGTCTGCGAGATGGCCTGCCCCGCAATGAACAGACGCGGGCCGAGAAAATGCCCGCGCTCGACCGCCTCCACCAGGCCGTGATCGGCACCGGCGGCATCGCGTACCGTGGTATATCCGCGCCCTAACATGCCCTCCAGGATGTCCTTGGTTTGCGCTGCAATCAGCGAGGCCGG
>JBEELY010000225.1:0-3123 GCA_041167925.1 Pseudomonadota bacterium
CCCGGTTGGTGTAAGACTTGGCAATGCCGAGTACATAGTCGAGTTGCTGAGGACCGACACCGGCCCCGGCAGCGGCAGCGCCTGCAATGCAGTTGCTACTCGTGACATAGGGATAGGTGCCGTGATCGACATCGAGCAGCGCGCCTTGAGCGCCTTCGAACAGCAGACGATCGCCGCGTCTCGCAGCAGCGGCCAGCTCGGCCGGAACATCGGCCACCATCGCGGCGATGCGTGGCGCCAGGGCCAGGGCGTCGTCGGTGACCTGATCGGGATCGAGAGGCGCCACCTTGAAGTAATGCTCAAGCGCAAAGTTGTGCAGATCAAGGGTCTCGCGAATGCGCTCGCGAAGCCGCTCCGAACTGAACAGATCACGCACCCGCACGGCGCGACGGGCGACCTTGTCTTCGTAGGCCGGGCCGATGCCGCGACCGGTGGTTCCGATCTTTGCGTCGCCGCGGCGCGCCTCGCGGGCCTGGTCGAGCGCCACATGGTAGGGAAGGATGAGAGGACAGGTGCCGCTGATGCGCAGGCGGTCCCGCACAGCCACGCCGGCGCGCTCGAGCTCATCAATCTCTTGTAGAAGTGCCGAAGGCGAAAGAACCACGCCGCTGCCGATGTAGCAGGTGACCCCCGGGCGCAAGATACCTGAGGGAATCAGGCGCAGAACCTGCTTCTTGCCCCCGATCACCAGGGTATGGCCGGCGTTGTGCCCCCCCTGAAAGCGCACCACCCCTTGCGCTGACTCGGTGAGCCAGTCGACGACCTTACCCTTGCCTTCGTCACCCCACTGGGTGCCGATGATCACTACATTGCGTCCCATCGTCATGACCTCCGCGTCGACTGCGCCACCCAGCCCGAAGGACTGAGCACGAGTTCCCGATCGCATTCGAATTCCTGGTGTTCGTCTTCATGTCCAGGCAGCGCCTGAACCACAATTTCTCCGCAAGCACGCAGCCGCGCAATCTCGGTCTGCAGAGCGGCATCAAGCGACCACGGCGCCCGGATCGCGACGACCGGCTCCGGCTCTGGCAACAGCGCGGCGAGATCGCGTAGCTCAAGAGAAAACCCTGTGGCTGCCCGCGAGCGACCGAAGGCGGCCCCCACGTTGTCATAGCGACCACCCCGGCCCAGAGCCGCGGCACATCCATCTACATAGGCCGCGAAAATCACGCCGCTGTGATAGCGATAGCCCCGCGCATCACCCAGATCAAGGGTGAGCTCGACTTCGATGCCACGCCCTGCCTGTGCGTCGCGAGCCAACGCCAGATGCTCGAGCTGGCTGAGTGCCTGCCTGATGACGGGATCATCGGGCAGCACGGCGCGAGCCCGGCTGAGCACCGCGCCCGCCTCACCGAACAGCCCCGGCAGCGCGATGACGGCTTGGCTCAAGGCAAGATCGGATAGCGGCTGCAGCAAGCGACGCAAGCCTGGGACATCCTTAGACTGAATGAGCGGGAGCAGCTCTTCAGGGTCGAGATCGGGCATGGCTGCACCGACCTTGGTCAACAGATGCTGGACGATACCGACATGGCCCAGATCGAGCCGGGCACGACCCACGCCGACCACACGCAAGGAGTGCATCAGCAGATCAATGATCTCGAAGTCAGCCTCGAGACCCGCATGGCCGTAAAGCTCAGCCCCGACCTGCAAAGGCTCGCGGGTGGACAGCGGCAACGCCGGGCGGGTGTGGAGCACGCTGCCACTATAGGACAGCCGGACCACCCCCGCGCGCCCGAGAAGATGGGCATCAATACGCGCCACCTGCGGGGTGATGTCGGCGCGCACGCCCATGGTCTTGCCCGAGAGCTGATCAATCAGCTTGAAGGTACTCAGATCTAGGTCATGACCGCTGCCGGTGAGCAGGGAATCGAGATACTCGATCAGCGGGGGCATCACAAGTTCGTAGCCGTAGCTGCGATACAGATCAAGCAAGCGACGACGCAACTCTTCGATCCTGCGTGCTTCATTGGGCAGGATATCGCAGATGCCTTCAGGAAGAAGCCAACGGGGCATGGTGACAGATGATCAGCGCGAGAGGATGACGAGCACCGTGCCTGCGAGCAGGGCAAGCAGTCCGGCAAACCGGAGTGGGCCGTCCTGCAGGGAGCCCAGACGCTTCATGGCCTCGCGCCATCCTCCTGGCGAAAGAAAAGGGAAAAGGCCCTCGAGAATGAGGGCCAGCCCAATCGCGGCCAGGAAGGCGGACATGGATCAGCGATTGCGGTTACCACCGCCAGCGCCGCCCGGAGCACGGAAATAACGGAAGAATTCGGAATTGGGATCGAGCACCAGGACGTCGCTACGCCCCCTGAAACTCGCGCGATAGGCCTCAAGGCTGCGGTAGAAGGACGCAAACTCCGGGTTCTGACCGAAGGCCTCGGAGAACAGCGCCGCGGCCCGGGCATCCCCCTCGCCCTTGACCCGCTGTGCATCGCGATAGGCCTCGGCAATGAGGACATCGCGCTGTCGATCGGCATCAGCCCTGATTTTCTCGGACTCGGCAGCACCAGTGGCGCGGCGCTCGTTGGCCACACGCTTGCGTTCGGACTGCATTCGGTCGAATACCCGTTCGGAGACCTCCGGAGCGAAGTCGACCCGCTTGAGCCGCACGTCAATCACCTCAGCGCCAATCTGCTTGGCGTCTTCGTTCATCTTGACACGGACGGCGTCGAGAAGCTCCTGGCGCTTGCCCGAGATCACGTCGCTGACGGTCTTCTTGGCGATTTCATTGTTCAAGGAATCGCGCAGGCTGCGCTGCAGCCGATCGCTGGCAATGAGTTCGCTACCACCAACCGAGGTGAAGAACCTGCGCGGCTCGGCAATCCGCCACTTCACGAAGGTGTCGATCTGAACGTTGAGTTTTTCTGAAGTGATGAAGCGATCGACGTCAGCAGTATCGATCGTGAGAATGCGGTTGTCGAAGTACTGCACATTCTGGAAAGGCGGCGGCAGCTTGAAGTGCAGCCCTGGCTGATCAACCACTTCCTTGATCTCACCCAGGGCAAAGACGACGGCGTACTGTCGCTGATCGACCACGTAGAGCATGGATGAGCCCAGCCCCAGGACAGCGACAATGCCAAGGAGAATCGGCGCGAGACGGTTCATGGCGGTCCTTTCTTGGCT
>JBEELY010000390.1:0-3039 GCA_041167925.1 Pseudomonadota bacterium
AGGCACTTGGCAAGCAGATCCGCGATCGTCAGCGCGGCACTCAGATTCGCGGTCGATCAGCCGCCACGACCATGTTGCTGCTGCGTGGTGGCGCCTGGACCCCCTTGGATCTGCGTCGAACCACCGCTGTTCTGATGACGCATTTGGGCATCCCACATGCGGTGATCGCGTCCTGTCTGGATCAACAGCTCCGCGGCCTCGGTGCACATGAAAGCCATCGCACTGACTCAGAAGAAGCCTGTCAAGACGCCTTCATGCGACTCGGCGCTTTTCTTGAACAGATTGAGTCTGGCTCTCACGCCCCCCAGCGTCTTGCAGCCAGCGCTGTCAAGACAGCTGGGGCTGACTGAGGCCTGAGCGGATCACCGGCATCCGCGGACAGGCCCGGCGCGCGCCAGGTCAGGTGATCAACCCTTGCAGTCGAGGCGGGCCCCTGGACAGGGATATTCCACGGGTGCAGAGGGTGTTGCACTCTGGAGTCCCGCGCAAGCGCTGAGTAGTGCGGACAGAACAACCGAGATCAGAATCGAGCGTTTCACGAGATCATCCTCCAGGACAGCCAGGCAGCGCCGGGCTTGATCGCAACCATCCGGGTTGCGGATTCGGGTGACCCTGGAATGCCTCGATCCGCAGGCTGCGAATCGCCATCTTCCCAAGAGGCCACGCCTGAAGGGGGGGCACAATCCGTGCCTGAGCAGCAAGCCTGCCTCGACATGCGTCGCGAAGCACAAAAACACAAAAGGCCTGGATCCTCGTGAGATCCAGGCCTTGCATGCCTTACTGATTGTGTGGTCGGGACGGCGGGATTTGAACTCGCGACCCCCTGCACCCCATGCAGGTGCGCTACCAGGCTGCGCTACGCCCCGAAAGACTGAAGATTATAGCAGACCTGCTCGAGCTTCAGGGCTCAAGCAGCTGTAAAACACGCTCCAGTTCGTGTCGAAGATCGCCCGAGCACTTGAGGTCGCCAGGCGCAGACAGGACAACGCTCAAGGACGCGCTCCCGTCGCCAGACGAGGATTCTTGGCGGGCAGAGGGCAATGCCCCGGCCTCGGGCTGCGAAGGCAGCTCACGACGACGCGATGACGCTGAAGGACTCTCGCCAAGGCGGTTTCGTGCGCCACTGATGGTGAAGCCCTGCTGATACAGCAACTCCCTGATACGCCTGACCAGCAACACCTCATGGTGCTGGTAATAGCGCCTGTTGCCGCGTCGCTTCATGGGTCGAAGCTGTGTGAATTCCTGTTCCCAGTAACGCAGGACATGCGGCTTGACGCCACACAATTCGCTCACTTCTCCAATCGTGAAGTAGCGCTTCGCAGGGATTTGAGGCAAAGCCGCTGAAGACTCCTCACCGTCTGGCGAATCAGCGCTGCGCTCCTGCCCTGAGTCGCTCATGCGGACTGCGCTCCGTCGATCTGGCTTTTGAGCTTCTGACTGGCATGAAACGTGACGACGCGACGCGCCGAGATCGGAATGGCCTCGCCGGTTTTGGGATTACGCCCAGGTCGCTCGGGTTTGTCACGCAGCTGAAAGTTTCCAAAACCGGAAAGCTTGACACTTTCGCCACGCTCCAACGCTGCTCGAATCTCATCGAAGAAGGTATCGACCATGTCCTTGGATTCGCGCTTGTTGAGCCCCACGCGCTCGAAGAGCATTTCGGCAAGCTCAGCTTTGGTCAGCGTAAAGCCGCGGTCCGGAGGATCGACACCTTCGAGTTCGAATTCGAGGTCGCGTAACGCGCCTCGGGACTCATGCGCCCTGGGGCGCAATTCGGGGTCATTGGGAGACATGGTGGTAGGCGATCATAGAGCCAGCGGCTGATCAGGCAGACCGCAGTCGGGCCTGATGCCGGTGAGCCAGACACTCGGCGATAGCAGCCATGGCTGCGTCGGCTTCGACGTCAGACAGAGTACGTCCAGTATCCTGCAACCAGAACCTGAAGGCAAGGCTTTTTTCCTTATTTTCCAAACCTTTACCGCGATATTCATCGAAAAGGACAACATGCTGAAGCATGGCCAGACGTGGATCTTGCTGTCGTGCCATCTGGATGTCGGCGAGCGCTGATCCAGCCGCCACGGCATCATTCACAACGAAGGCGAGATCACGGATGACCGGCGGGAATCGCGATACGCCCTGGACCTGAATCACCTTTGCCTTGAGGAGCGGCTCCAGATCGAGTTCAAACAAAATCGGCGTGACATTCAGATCAAGCGCCTGCACCAGTGCCGGGTGCAGACTACCGAGCCAGCCAATAGCAACCCCATTCACATCGAGTACCTGGGCACTGCGCCCGGGATGCAAGGCCCCGTGGGCTCGAGCAATGAACTGAAGGTCAGGTTGTAGCGTCTGAAGATCGGCTTTCAGGTCGAAGAAATCGATCTCGCGCGGCTGGGAGCCCCACTGCTCGGGCATCGCCGAACCACAGGCCAACCCTCCCATGCGCAGGGGCTGATCAATACCAGCGACTGCGAGCGGTCCGGACATCACCTGTGGGTCACGCAGAAACACGCGCCCGACCTCGAACAGCCTGACACGGTTCAGCTTGCGATTGAGGTTATGGCGCAGATTCCCCAGCAAACCAGGCCAAAGGCTGGTGCGCATGACATCGAGTGTTTCGGCAATGGGATTGCGCAGACGAATGGGTTCGTGACCGCTTCGAAAGGACTTCTCCAGCGCAGACGAAACAAAGGAGAAATTGATCACCTCTTGCCAGTCGCGCTGCGCCATCAAGCGCTTGACGCTCATGACGGTCCGTCGGTCACCGGGCACAACGGTGAGTTCTGCAGACATGCGGGGGGGCCGAACCGGAAGGGTGTCGACCCCCACGATTCGCACGACCTCCTCGATCAGATCCTCTTCGATCTGGAGATCGAAGCGACGCGCCTGTGGTGTCACAGAGAACACCGTATCGCCGTCGATCTCCTGCACAACGCAAGGCAATCCCAGGCGATCGAATGCCTGGCTGCAGTCTTTTGGGGTGAGGGGCATGCCAATGACACGGATGGCACGAGACAGACGCATGCGCACCGGTTCACG
>JBEELY010000396.1:0-3673 GCA_041167925.1 Pseudomonadota bacterium
GGACGACAGCAAAAAGGGCTCCACCCCCATGTCGATCAGTCGGGTGACTGCAGAGACCGCATCATTGGTGTGCAGGGTGGCCAGCACCAGATGGCCGGTCAGCGAGGCCTGCACGGCAATCTGCGCAGTTTCGAGATCACGAATCTCGCCGATCATGATGACGTCCGGGTCCTGGCGCAGGATGGCGCGCAGGGCCTTGGCAAAGGTCATGTCAATGCGGGCGTTGACCTGGGTCTGGCCAATGCCGTCGAGGTCATATTCGATCGGATCCTCCACGGTCATGACATTGACCGTGTCGTGATCGATGCGGTTCAGTGCCGCATAGAGCGTGGTGGTCTTGCCCGAGCCGGTGGGGCCGGTGACCAGAACAATGCCATGCGGCTGATGCACCAGCCGGTCAAACAGGCTCAGCGTATCGGGTGCCATGCCCAAGCGGGCAAGATCGAGCCGGCCGGCCTGCTTCTCGAGCAGACGCAGCACCACGCGCTCGCCGTGGCCGGTGGGCAGGGTGGAGACCCGCACATCCACCGGACGCCCGCCAATACGCAGCGTGATGCGGCCATCCTGGGGCAGGCGTTTTTCGGCGATATCGAGGCTGGCCATGATCTTGATGCGCGAGACCAGTGCGGCATGCAGTTCACGACGCGGGCGCACCACGTCACGCAGCGTGCCATCCACCCTGAACCGGACCGACGATGCGTTTTCGAAGGCTTCGATATGAATGTCTGAAGCGCCATCCCTCGCGGCCTGAGTGAGCAGCGCATTGATCATGCGGATGATGGGCGCGTCGTCTTCGGTCTCGAGCAGGTCCTCGATGCGTGGGATGTCTTGCAGCAAGCGTGAGAGATCGAGATCGCTTTCGACCTCATCGACCACGGCGGCTGCCGAGCCGTCCTGCTGGGCATAGGCCGCCGAGATGGCCGCAGTCAGTTCAGCGGCAGGCTTTCGGACCGGCACGATACGGGCCGGCAAGGTGCGGGCGAGCTCGGCGATCGCATGCAGGGGCGTCTGCTCTCCGATCCAGACCTCGATCTCATCGGCCGTGACGCCATTGACCAGCACCTGATGCTGGCGCGCGAAGGCATACGGCACATAGCGCGCAGCCGACACCTGACTCATCGCTGGATCACCACCTCATTGGGCGCGGTCTGAACAGCGGCCGGGGTCGCCGGAACCTCGCGCCAGCGGTCGGGCAGCGCTTCATTGATGCTGGGCGCCAGACTGGGCGGTGCCATGCCGGCCCGTCCCGGCGCCGGCGGCATCGGCGACAGAATGGATGGCTTGAATTCGGATTCGGGCATGAGCTCGCTTGGCGTGACCCGCGAATCGCCTTGCATCATGCGGATGTAGTCATAGCGGTCAGCGGTCACACGCTGCGAGGCATCCGGATTGCGAATCACCACCGGACGCAGGAACACCATCAGATTGGTCTTGACCCGCTTGCGGTTGTCGTAGCGAAACAGGTTGCCGATGTAGGGCAGCTTGCCCAGACCAGGCACCATGCCCACACTGCCCTCGAGGCGCTCTTCAATCAGTCCCCCCAGCACCACCAGCTGCCCGTCATCAACCAGCACATTGGATTCGATCGCACGCTTGTTGGTGATCAGGCCTGCAGCCAGCGAGGCATCCTGCACGCTCGAGACCTCCTGGAAGATCTGCATGCGCACCGTGCCGCCCTCGGCCACCTGCGGGCGGACCCGCAGGGTGGTGCCCACATCGCGCCGCTCAATGGTCTGGAAAGGATTGACCGCACCCCCGGCCGAGCCCGTGTTGGCAAAGGAGCCCGTAATGAAGGGCACGTTCTGGCCAATGATGATGCGGGCCTCCTCGTTATCGAGGGTCACGAGATTGGGGGTGGCCAGAATGTTGGCACCGGCCTGGGTCTCGAGGGCCCGGGCCAAAAAGCCGAGATTGATCGGACCGACGCTCGCGTTGCCGTTGGCAGAGGTGCCTCCCAGCAGGGGTTTGGCGCTCACGATGCCGACATTCAGGCCACGCCCGATGCCCAGGATGTTGGTCGCCGCATCGATGATGTTGCCGCCGCTGCCCCGAGCAGGCAGGTTGGTCCCGCCGATCACGCCCGTGCCCGAGGGCTGCCCCAGAAACTGCCACTGCACGCCGAGTTCCATCGCGCGTTCGGCGCTGACCTCGACGATCAGGGATTCGATGTAGACCTGAACCCGGCGCGCATCAAGCTTGTCGATGACCGCACGCAGATTGCGATAGATGGGCTCGGGCGCCGTGATGATCAGCGAATTGGTGGCGGGGTCAGCTGCAATGACCGCTCCGCCTGCCGCAACGGTGACCACCCCTGCACCGGCGCTGGACTGCTGCAATGCACTGGTGGCTGGCGTATTCGCACCGCCCGCACCCATGGGCTGCAGTCCGGAGCCGCCTGGCAGGGTCTGGTTGACCTGGGCCGCCTGGGTCTGCAGCGCCTGCATGCCCGAGGACAACTGGCTCGCGCCAGGGCCTGAAGTTTCGCTCACCAGGACTGATCGCAATACCTGCACCAGTCGTACCGCCTCGGCATTGCGCAGATAGACCACCCGGATGTTGCCGGGCTCGCTGGCCGGCTGATCGAGACGCCCGATCAGCGCCTTGGCCAGATTCATGCGGGCCGGGCTGGCCGCACGGATCAGGATGGCGTTGATGCGGGTATCGGCCAGCAGAGAGATCCGCTGACCGGGATCGACCACGGCACCTGGCGCCTGCCCGCCTGCGCGGGACACATCATCCAGAAGACGCGAGACCTGCGCGGCAAGATCGGCCGCCAGGGCATGACGGATCTGGATGACTTCGACCTCGCCCGATGCGGGGCTGTCGAGGGTGGAGATGATGCGCCCGAGCCGCTGCAAGTTGGAGGCGTAGTCAGTGATGACCAGAGTGTTGTTATTGGGGTAGGCGACGATGGTGTTGTTGGGCGCGATCAGCGGACGCAGCACCGGAACCAGACCACTGGCCGACTCGTAGTTGAGTCTGAACACCTGAGTGACGATTTGATCGCCGCCGCCCGGTGCCTGTCCGACACCCACCGGGCCCGCCTGCAATTTGGCATCGGCCTCGGGCAAGACCCGCGCGATGGCACCGGCCTCGACAATCGCAAACCCCTGCAGTCTGAGAGACGACTTGAGCAGCTCGTACGCGCGGGCCGGGCTTACGGGCCGCGGGGTCTCGAGCGTGATCTTGCCGCGCACCCGAGGGTCGATGATGAAAGTACGGTTCAGAAGGTGTCCGAAGGCGCCCACCACGGCATCAATCTCGGCATCTTTGAAATTGAGTGCGAGCGACTGCCCGGGTGCAGGTGCAGCAGCCTGCGCGGAAGATGCTGCCGTCGTTGGGGCCCCTTGGGCTGCAGACGCCGCCGACCCAGTGCCCTGGGCGAAAGCTGCTGGCGTGAGCAAAAGAACCGTTGCTGCGCAAAGTCCGGTCCATGCGATCAGGGCACGCACCGACCCTCTGGGCCAGAATCGGTCTGGCAGCATCGGCTCAAGGTGCGGGATCGACTGGCGACTCACTCTCAGGCTCCAAAACGGATGATGATCTTGTCCCCTTCACGGCGACCCATAAGACTCAGCATGGGTTGCAGCCGGTCGCTTTCCTGGGGATCCGCCCAGGCCTGCGCGGTCATGCTCAGCCCGGAACGACGGGTCCACTGCCCGTTGCCTTCGAG
>JBEELY010000419.1:0-12602 GCA_041167925.1 Pseudomonadota bacterium
CAGATCAAGCGGTCGCTCCTGTAGCCGCGACAGGTAGGTGAGTTGCTGATTGCGGGTGCGTTCGAGATCTTCCTCAGGAATGCCTTGCGCCAGCGCAGCCAGTTCATCACAGGCCACGGACAGAAACTCCCTGACATGCCTGGGGGCCACGCCAGCACTCAGCTGAAACATGCCGCAATCCGGATGGCCTTCGGTCCAGGCATCGACCTGATAGGCCAGGCCGCGGGTTTCACGGACCGACTGAAACAACGGCGATGAGGTGCCACCGCCCAGAAGCTCGCCAAGCAACTCATAGACCGCGAACTCGGGCGATAGACGGCCCGGCACCGGAAAGCCGAGTGCAATTGAGGTCTGCTCGAAATCCTCTTCAAGATGACGAAAGCCCCCGCCATAGCGCACCGGCTCGCGAACTGCGGGCAGCCCTCGGGGCATGTCGCCGAAGCGCGCCTGTGCCTGATCGAGCAGCGTGGGCAGATCAATATCGCCGACCGCTACCAGAGCCATGCGACTCGCGCCATAGTGGGATTGCCGATGGCGCAGAAAGTCGTCGCGACCCACCGAACGCACGAAGCGCGTGCTGCCTAGAATGGGCCGGCCGAATGCCTGTTGCGGCCAGGCGCGCAGGTCGAAGGCGTCCTGCAGCATGGCATCAGGATCATCGGCAGCCTCGCCTATCTCTTGCAGGATGACACGCCGCTCGCGTTCAATTTCCTCGGGCGGAAAGGTGGAATGCAGGATCACGTCGGCCATGACCTCCATCGCCACCGGCAGGTGCTCGGCCAGCATCACGGTATGAAAGGCCGTGTGATCGCGCGCCGTGTAAGCATTCATGGAGGCACCCACCCGTTCGATGTCGAGCGCGAGTGCTCTTGCGCTTCGGTGGGCTGTGCCCTTGAAAGCCATGTGCTCGAGAAAGTGCGAGATGCCGTTGAGCTCGACGGGTTCGTCGCGCGAACCCGTGCCAATGAAGGCCGCCAGGGTGAGGCTGCGAAAGCCGGGCAGCCGGACGGCGGCCACCATGAGCCCATTGGCCAGAACGCTGGTTTGTAGATGCATGCGCCGAGTCTAACCGCAGGGCCAAGCAGGCATTCGATAGACCGCAAGGCCCTTGAGCCCGCATCGCCAGGCCAGCCGCAAGGCGTTTGAGACCCTGTCTGGGGTTGCGTCTGCTGGCAGGGCCAGCGTTTTGGAGATGCTCGCATCCACCCAGGGCTGCAAGGCCGCCACCATGGCAATCTGCGCCGAGGGCGTGACGGTGTCGACCGTCTGCCATGCAGGCGGGTGCGAAGGTGCGCAGGGCGGCGCGTTGAGAGGGCCCCGCGACTGCGAGTCCGCCTGGGCTCGCCACAGTCGTAATGCAGGGCTGCTCAGGCCCATGGGGCGTAGTGCGCCTTGCGCATCCCGGCGCAGGCGGTCACCCTCATGGGCAAACACCGGCTCGATGCTGGGTGATGCATTGTCTGCCCAGGCCAGGGCCAGCACTCCGGTCGGGGCAATGCTGGTCAGGTGGGTATTGCGGCTGCCGTACCTGCGCAGCCCCGACTGCAAATCGGCAGGCAGCCGCGAGGCGCTGTGCCCAGCATGCAGCAAAGATGCGGCAGGGCAGGCGGTCGTCGCGCCCACCGTGCGGGCGCGCGCGATCGAGGTCTCCCACGCCGCGCACTGAATCTCTTGCATCAGCGCAGCGGCCTGGGCGCGTGCAACCGGACTGTCGTAGCGCAGGCCCAGCATGATCAGCGCATCGCCCAATCCCAGCACACCCAGCCCGATGCGACGCTGGGCGCGAGCCAGTGCGGTCTGCTGTGGCCAGGGAAATACTGCCTGGTCGATGGCCCGATCCAGCAGAGCCACCCCGGTGCGACTGAGGCGCCGCAGGCCCTCCAAATCCATCCGTGCCGCCGGCGTGAAGGGGGCGATCACCAGACGGGTCAGGTTGATGGACGCAAGCACGCAGGCGCCCCAATCGGGCAGGGGCTGCTCACCGCAGGGATTGCAGGACCGCAAGGTTTCTTCAAGTCCGAGATTGTCCTTGCGCTGGATGGTGTCGATAAAGAGGACGCCGGGATCGCCCTGCGCAAGGGCGTTGCGGGCCAATTGCAGCCAGAGCGCCTGCACGGCAGGGTCCCCGTGCAGGCGATGCATGAACAAGTCGGTGATCGTCAGGCTGAGATTGAAGTGAGGCAGGGGCATTGACCGCTTTATCTCGATCAGTTCGATCGCAGCCGGATGGTCAACCGGCAGTGTGCCCATCAGGGCAGCGGGCCGACCTCCCGAAGCCTCGATCGCGCAGGCCAGGTCTTCAAAGGCCTGCAGGGCCTGGGTCAGGCTGACGCGTGCATTTCCCCGCGTGGTGCTCGCGCTGCAGGCACTCAGATCCAGGCCCACACCGCCGCCACTGCGCAGGGTGTGATCCACCTGTCTTAGCGCCCGCCTCAGGCCACGCTGACCTGGCCCGAGGGGCTGCACGAAGCAGTTGGCGAGGGTGGCTGCGCGTGAACCACTCGCACCCGCATTGGCCAGGATCCGTCCCGCGGGCAGCAGACCCGCATGCATTGCCGACTCGAAGTCACGGGCTTGCTGCGCATCCTGTCCCAGTGCCCGGGCCACCCGCGCCAGGATCTGCTCGGGCTCACTCTCGCCTGGTTGGCCATGACGCTGCAACGCCAGTGTCGTGCTGATCGATTGCGGACTCACACCGTCGATGATGCAGGGGCGGGCTGCAGATCCCAAGGACTGTTCGCCGCTTGATTGATCGCAGTCAGATGGGTCTACGCAGGTGCGCTCGCCCCGTTCATCGGCTGGCTCTGATCGGCTGATCGTCCCGTACTGCGCGACCGGAAGAAGCGCCTTGAAGGGGACTATGATCCCGCCCCATGCAGCTTTCTAGGCTAAGGAATTCGTCGTTGGGGCAGGCGCTTGCGTCTGCGCCCCAGACCCTGACGCTGATCGCGGCGGGCAATCTGTGCGCCCTCCTGCTGGCCCTGGGCGCTCAGTACCTGCTGGGCATGCTGCCCTGTGCCTGGTGCATCGTGCAGCGCATTGATGTCATTTTGCTGCTGCTGGTGAGCTTGGCGGGCGCCATGCTGGCCAGGGTGGCCCCTCGGGCGGCACCGGCCATGGCGGCGCTGCTGGTGGCAGGGCTGTCGGGCAGCGGGCTGTGGGCTGCATGGCATCAGCATACGGTTGCTGCGAAACAGCTCAGCTGCGCCTTCACCTGGGCGGACCGGACTTTGATGCCGCTCGGCCTGGATGTCTGGTGGCCAGAGATGTTCGAGGTGCAGGCCACCTGTGCCGATGCTGCGCAGGCCACAGTGCTGGGCTTGCCATTCGAGCTCTGGTCGGCGACCTGGTTCGGGCTGGTCCTGATCAGTTCGTTCCGGGTTCTGCTGCTGGCCTTGCAGCCACGCTCCAGGCTGCCTTTGAGCAGTTAAACTGCGACCGTTATCGCTCAAGCCTCAGGAGACTCTCATGCATCGCTTTTTCCTGCCCCTCGCGGTTGCCGGTCTTGCCTTCAGCCTCAACGCCCAGGCCGCAAATTGCACTGCCCAGGCCGATGAGAAAAAACTGGCTGGTGCAGCGCGAACGAGCTTCCTTCAGAAGTGCGAGCGCGAGCATGGTGCGGCCTCAAGCGCCTCAGGCGCTGCAGCGGTGTGCCAGAAACAGGCCGACGAAAAGAAGCTTGCAGGGGCGGCGCGCAATAGCTTCATGCAGAAATGCGAACGCGATCATGGTGGCGCCGCTGGAGCTAATGCAGCTGCCGCCTGTGAAAAGCAAGCAGATGAGAAAAAACTCGCCGGTGCTGCACGCAACAGCTTCGTCACGCGCTGTCAAAAGGATGCCACCGGTGGCTGATGCATCTCGAACAACCGTTTCGAGTCAGGCAACCGGGGCTGACGCCGCGACTGCCGGGCTAGGTGCTCTGACTGCGCTGGGTAAGGCTCTGCCGTCGCAGGATCTGCTCGATGCCATGGGTTTCGTCGAGCTTGTCAGCGTAGATGTTGACAAAGGCGTCATTCGCGCCCACTTCGATGCTCAGGCGCGTTTTTGTCATACCAACGGCACCATTGTGCAGGGTGGCTTCGTCACGGCCTGGCTCGACTTCTCGATGGCCCAGGCGGCCTTCGTCAAGGCTGGCCGACCAGTGGGCGTTGCCAGCCTTGAGATCAAGGTGAGTTTTCTGCGCCGGGTGGGTCCGGGGCGTGTGCTGGCCGAGGGCCGGGTGACCCGCATGGGCAGGCGAGTGGCTTTTCTGGACGCGAGCCTGTTTGATGACTCGGGCGTCCTGCTCGCGACGGCTTCATCCAGCGCCCTGCTCGAGGGTTGACCGACTCCGGGCGGCTTCAGACGCCTTTTGATGACCGTCCGGCCCGCCAGCGAGAGAGCAGCAGTGCATTGGCCAGGACGCTGACTGAACTCATGGCCATGGCAGCTCCGGCGATCATGGGCGAGAGCATGCCAGCCGCTGCGAGCGGAATGCCGACCACGTTGTAGCCAAAGGCCCAGAAAAGGTTCTGGTGGATCTTGTGCACGGTGCGGCGCGAGATGCCGATGGCATCGGCAACGAGTCCGACCTCGCCGCGCATGAGCGTGATGTCTGCAGTCTGCATGGCGACATCGGTTCCTGTGCCCATGGCAATTCCCACATCGGCCGCTGCGAGCGCGGGTGCGTCATTGATGCCATCGCCCACCATGGCGACTGCGGCATGGGGCTGATCCAACTGAGCCTGCTCGCGCAGACGGACAATGCAGGCGGCCTTGTCTGCTGGCAGCACGCCAGCGATCACCTCATCAATGCCGAAGTGCGTTGCCATGGCACGCGCAGCACCCTCGTTATCGCCGGTGAGCATGACGGTGCGCAGCCCCATGGCCTGCAGTCGTGCCACCGCCTCACGGGCGCCGGGTTTGGGCGCGTCCCCGAAGGCGAACAGGGCCAGGGCCTCATGGCGTGGCCCTGGCCCCGCGTTGATAGCATCGGTTCCTGGAACCGAGTCGCTGGCAAACGGCTCCTGGACAAGGTCATCGGATGCGTTCGCACCCAGGCTGCGAATCAGCCAGGACACGGTCTGGCCCTGGGCCTGCCATTCGCTGGCCTGCTGCGCAAAGTGGTCTGCCAGACCGAGCTCTTCGGCCAGCCTCGCACTGCCCACCTGCAGGCGTACTGCGCCAGACCAGGAGGCCAGCATCCCTCGCCCCGGCAGGGCCTCGATGCTGAGTGCCGCGCCGCTCTCCTGGGCGGGCCGGCCAGGCGCCAGCCAGTCTGGGCGTCCGCGCGCCTCCCAGGCCGCCAGGGCCGCGTGCGCCAGTGGATGCGTGCTGCCGGCCTGCACTACGGACAGCGCTGCGATCATCTGATCTTCACTCTGCCCGGGAGCGACAGCCAGGTGGGTCAGCACTGGCTGGCCTACCGTCAGGGTGCCGGTCTTGTCGAAGGCCACCACGCGGACCCGATGGGCGAGCTCAAGTGCCCGCGCATCGCGAATCAGGATGCCGTGACGCGCTGCTGCGCCAGTGCCGGCCATGATTGCGGCCGGCGTGGCCAGTCCGAGCGCACACGGGCAGGCGATCACAAGGACCGCGACTGCAGCGATGATGGCAGATTCAATCTCGCGCCCCAGCACGAGGCCTGCGACTAGCGTGATCAGGGCGATGCCGAACACCGCAGGCACAAAGACCGCAGCGACGCGATCGGCCATGCTCTGGATGGGAGCCTTGTCGCCCTGGGCCTGCTCTACCAATCGGACGATGCGGGCCAGCAGGGTCTCGGTACCGACCGCAGTCACCTCCATGATGATGCGGGCTGTGCCATTGATCGATCCGCCATGCAGGGCGTCACCAGCCTGCCGGTGAATCGGTAGTGGCTCGCCAGTGAGCATGGATACGTCGACCTCGGTCTGGCCTTCGCGCAGCAGGCCGTCAGCCGGAATGCGCTCTCCGCCCAGGACCACCAAACGGTCACCGATACCCACCTGGGCCAGGGGCACCACCTGCTCGTGGCCGTCGACCCAGCGCCGGGCGTGATCCGGTCTCAGTGCAGACAGGGCCCGGATGGCTGCTGTGGTCTGTCGTTTCGCTCGCGCCTCGAGACTTTTGCCTAGCAACACCAAAGCGATCACCACCGCTGAGGATTCGAAGTACAGATGCGGCGCATGGCCCTCATGCGCACGCCACCATAGCCAAACCGACAGCGCCCAGGCCGCACTGGTGCCCACAGCGACCAGCAACTCCATGTTGCCGGTACCCGCTCGCAAGGCATGCCAGCCGGAGCGATAGAAGCGCGCACCCAGGATGAACTGCACCGGCGTGGCCAGCGCAAATTGCATCCAGGCCGGGGGCATCCAGTGCAGGCCCACAGCGATCAGCAGCATGGGCAGTACGAGTGGCGCTGCCAGTGCGAGCGCCAGCGGCGTTCGCCAGTCCTGGGTGGGTGGTTGGATGAGCGCAGGCGTCTGCGCAGGGGCTGCGCTCAGGCTCGGATGCTGGGGATGCGCTTGAGCCAGGCCAAGCGTTTGCGTCGGGTCCTGGGCTTGCGGCAGGACCACGTCGTAGCCCGCCTTCGTGATCGCCTGCTTCAGCGCCTCTGCATCGAGTGCATGGCCAATGATGCTGGCCGCTTCTGTCGCCAGATTGACCGAGGCCTGGGTGACCCCAGGAACCCGCAGCAGGGCTTTTTCGATCCGCGCAACACAGGAGGCACAGGTCATGCCTTCAATCTGGAGGGCGATCCGTTCTTCACCCGCCGCAATGCTGCCGTCAGTGCTGCTTTCGGGGATGTCGTCGGGGATCATTCATCCGAGTGTACTCTTGGGTTCCACCTTGTCTTTTGCGCCTTTCGCGATGAACTCACCCCAGCCAAGCCTCCAGAAATTCGAAGTCAAGGGCATGAGTTGCCAGCACTGTGTCCGCGCCGTGACCCAGGCAATTCAGGCTCAGGACGCTCAGGCCCAGGTCAGCATTGCGCTCGAACAGGGCAGCGTACAGGTGCAATCGGCCTTGCCCCGTGAACGCCTGGCCGCCGCGATCCGCGACGAAGGCTATGAGGTCATGGGCTGACCGTGGGTGCGCGTCGTCGATTTTTGCTGGGGGCCGTTGCCTCGGTTGGCGTGCTGGCCCTGGGCTGGAGCCTGTTGCCCGTGCGTCAACGGTTGGTCCCGCAGATGCTGCCTGTTCGCCCGGAAGGCGAGATGGCCCTGCATGGTTGGGTCGCGATCGATCACACCGGTCGGGTGACCGTGCTCGTGCCCAAGGCTGAGATGGGGCAGGGCTCGCACACCGCAATCGCCATGCTGGTGGCCGACGAGCTCGATGCCGACATCAAGCAGGTGCGCATCGCCTTCACGGACATCGACCCGATTTACAACAACCTTGCGGTCGCCTCTGACGGACTGCCCTTTCATCCTGATGACCAGTCGATCACCAGCCGAATCGCACGTCAGCTCATCGACAAGCTGATGCGGGAGGGCGGGTTCATGATGACCGGAGGCTCATCTACGGTACACGACCTCTGGATGGTGGCCAGACAGGCAGGAGCCAGTGCGCGGGCCATGCTCGTGGGCGCGGCTGCGGAGCGCTGGGGCGTGCCGGTCGCGGACATTGTTGTGAGCCAGGGACGCATGACGCACTCGGCCGGCCATGCTGCGCACTTTGGAGAGTTCATTGACGCTGCTGCGCGTCGCCCGGTGCCGCACGATGCGAAGCCCAAGGCTGATTCCGCTCTGCGGCTGATCGGCAAACCGCAGGCGCAGGTTCACAACCCCACTCATGTCAATGGCCAGACCGTCTATGGCATTGATGTCGACCTCAAGGAACTGCGCGTTGCCGCAGTACGCATGTGCCCGATTTTGGGGGGGCGTGTAGTCCGAGCGGATTTTTCTCGGGCAAGGCAGGCGCCCGGTGTCTTTCATGCTTTTCCCATCGAAGCGACGCATGGCTGCACTGCGGGCCTTGCCGTGGTGGCGCGCACCTGGTGGGAGGCGCGCCGCGCCCTGAATCTGATCGAGGTGAGCTGGGGGGCCGGCAGTACGAGTGCGCCGGACAGCGCAGACCTATCGGAGCAGCTCAGGAAGGCCCTGACGACCGGTGAGGCGAGCGAGTTCAGGAGCGTCGGCAATGCGGACGAGGCCTTGAAAGCAGCGTCGCGCACGCTCGAGGCCGAGTACAGCGCGCCCTATCTGGCCCATGCGGCACTTGAGCCTATCAACTGCACGGTGCAGATTTGTGATGGTCGGGCCGAGGTCTGGGTGGGTACCCAGGTGCCCGATCTGGCGCGGGATGCGGTCAGACGCATCCTGCGCAGCACGATCAACGAGGTTCGATTGCATCAGCACCTGCTCGGCGGCGCATTCGGCCGGCGTCTGGAAGTGGATCATGTCGCGCAGGCCACGCTCATTGCATGGCGGGGCGGTGATGGCAAGCCGGTCAAGACCCTGTGGTCCCGCGAGGAAGACACCACGCATGATTTCTATCGCCCGGCCACGCTGGCGCGGCTGCGGGCAGGTCTGGATGATGCCGGGCGTCTGAAGGCCTGGATCCATGAATCAGCCGGCCAGTCGATCGTGCCCGCCTATGCGCGCAGGGTGCTGGACTTCAAGCTTGCAGGGCCCGACAAGACCACCGCCGAAGGGGCATTCGACCAGCCCTATGAATTTGCTGCGGCACGCGTCGCGCATACCGTGGTTGATCTGCCGATCCCGGTTGGGTTCTGGCGTGCCGTTGGTCACTCGCACCAGGCCTTCTTCAAGGAATCCTTCCTGGATGAGGTGGCGCATGCGGCAGGCCAGGACCCGCTGGCCTTTCGGATGACACTGCTGGCGGATCATCCTCGCCATCGGGCGGTGTTGCAGGCCGCGGCCAGGCTGGGCCGCTGGGGCGAACCCCTGCCGGCTGCAGGCAAGGGCCTCAGGCGCGGCCGCGGAATCGCCCTGCACCATTCCTTTGGCAGCATCGTGGCTCAGGTGGTTCAGGTGAGCGTTTCAGACTCGGGTGTGATTCGCGTCGAGGAGGTCGCCTGTGCTCTCGACTGTGGGCGTGTGCTCAATCCCTCCGCAGTCACCCAGCAGATTGAGGGCGGGATCGCCTATGGCCTATCGGCTGCCTTGATGGGCGAGGTGCAGTTCGAAGCGGGTCAGGTCAGGCAGACGAATTTTCATTACTACCCCGTGCTGCGTATGGCGCAGATGCCCCGGATCTCGATAGAGCTGATCGCATCCACTGCGGCGCCCGAAGGCGTTGGCGAGCCGCCCCTTCCGCCGATTGCACCCGCAGTGGGCAATGCGGTGTTCGCAGCGACCGGGGTCAGGTTGCGTCGCCTGCCGCTCAGGCCAAGCGCTTGAGGCTGGCCTGCGTGGCCAGATCAAGGGCGGGGTTGCCAGCCGAAGCCCCCGCCGCCCCCGAAGCCGGGCCGACATGGGCCTGGACACGGCCAGGCTGAAGGCTTTCTTCGATCTGCAGGGCCAGTTGCTTGCCCAGCTCCACCCCAAACTGATCAAAAGGATTGATGCCGAGCACGGCGGCTGCGGTGAAGGTGGCATGCTCATAAGCCGCCAGCAGTGCGCCAATCGAACGGGCGGAAAGATCCTGAAGCAGGATGAGCGTGCTGGGCCGGTCGCCAGGGAAATCCTGGTGGCCCGTGGTTTGCGCCAAAGGCGGTCTGCCCAGGGCCAGTGCAGCCGCCTGCGCCAGGGCATTGGCCAGCACGATGCGCTGGCGCTCGTCGTTGTGCGCCGTGAGACCGCCATTGGATCGCACCAGCAGGAACTCGACCGGAACCGCCTGCGGCCCCTGGTGCAGCTGCTGAAAAAACGAGTGTTGTGCAGTGGTACCACAGGCGCCCCAGACCACGGGCGCTGTGAGCAAGCCCGTCCGGCCCGCATCAATGCCCGATGCGCGTGCGGTTTTGCCGTTGCTTTCCATGACGAGCTGCTGCAGCCAGGCGGGCAGCAGCGCCAGGCGTTCGGCATAGGGCACCACGGCCTGCGAGGCATGGCCCAGCAAAGAGCGATTCCAGACCGACATCAGGCCGAGCACTGCCGGCAGGTTGTGGGTCAGGGGCTGTTCGAAGAAGTGCGCGTCCATACCGGCTGCGCCCTCAAGGAGTTCACCGAAGACGGGCATGCCGCAGGCCGTGGCCACCCCCAGGCCCACCGTCGACCAGACCGAATAGCGCCCGCCCACGCCGGCATCGAACTGCAGGAGTTGCTCATGCCGGATCCCCCACGCTCGGGCCGCCTCCGGCACGGCCGTAATGCCAATGAAATGATCGGCGCAGGCCTCGGGTGGGCAGCCGGCTTCGCGCAGCCAGGCGCGCGCTTCCGCTGCATTAGCCAGGGTTTCGCGGGTGGTGAAGGTCTTGGAGGTGATGGCAAAGGCCGTGGACTGCGGTGCCAGGCCATGCAGGGCGCGCTCGAGTTCACGCGGATCCGCGTTGGCCACGAAACGGACCGGATAGCCGCCATCGGGGGCCAGTGCGTCGGCGACGAGTCGGGGGCCCAGGTCGGATCCCCCGATGCCCAGACAGACCAGCGCACGCAGCGGAGAGCCGTCGAAGCCCCGGAGCTCACCCGAGCGCAGGCGTTCGACCAGTGCCGCCATGCGGGTCCGCTCGAAGCGGGCGCTCGCCTGCACATCAGGCGGCCCGAACCGACCCCGAAGTGCCGGATGGACCGCGGCCCGGCCCTCCGTGAAGTTCAACATGGCCCCCGTGGCGAGCCCATGCCGGGAGGGCTGGAAACCACAGGCCTCGGCCCAGGCTTCAAGCGCGGTCAGGGCGGGGGCATCAATCTTCTGACGCGAGAAATCGGCATGAATCGGTCCGGCCTGCACCTGCAATAGCGCGTGTCGACTGACATCGGTCAACAGATCGCGAAGATGCACCTGTTTGAGGCGATCTGCATGGTGTCGCAACTGTGCGAGGCTGGGCGCCTGGGAACGATCGTTCATGCCGCTATGATGCCAAAGCTCTTACAAGAGCAGAGCTCAGGTTGATGCCGAGAGGATGTCGGTGATCCGGACATTCGCATTTGCTGACGTTGCCTCTCCTTCTCAACACGGTCCCAAGCCTTTTGTGATTCCATGAACTCCAAGCCCGCTTCAGCCTTGACCCGCATGGCACGACTGGCCAGTCCCCTGGGTGACATCCTGCTGCGCCTTGAGCCTGAGGCCCTGACCGGTCTGTATTTCGAGGGCCAAAAGCATCAGCCAGCCGATTTGCTCTCCTGTCCGCGCGCCGACGACCATGCCCTTGCAGCCATGACGGCACGATGGCTTGCGGCCTATTTCGAGGGCAAACCCCTGCCGCAGGCGCCGATACTCAAACTGCAGGGTACGCCGTTTCAGACAGCGGTCTGGCAGGCGCTGCGAGAGATTCCTTCAGGTCAGACCCGAAGCTATGCGCAGATTGCGGCCGCCGCAGGATCAGCGCCTGCGGTGAGGGCAGTGGGTGCGGCCATCGGGCGCAACCCAGTGTCCATCCTGGTGCCCTGCCATCGGGTGCTTGGCCGCGATGGGGCGCTCACGGGCTATGCCGGGGGCATCGAGCGTAAGGCGGCGCTGCTCAGGATGGAGGCTAGATCCGGGTCGATGCCAGCGTCCGGGCCCGGGTCCGGGTCGAACCCGGATTCCAGCGTTCCCAGGTGATGACCGGTCGGGACCGGCTCGATCTGCTGATCCTGGCTGCCATCTGGGGCGGGTCCTTTCTGTTCATGCGCATCGCGGTGCCCGAGTTTGGTGCCGTGCCGACCATGGCCTTGCGGGTCGGCATCGGCGCGCTCGTGCTCTGGCCCCTGATGGCCTGGCGAATCGGGCACCTGCCGCTGTTGCAGCAGCCGGTCGCGCTGCTGGTGTGCGGCCTGCTCAACTCTGCGCTGCCCTTTGTGCTGTTCGGATGGGCGCTGCAGACCCTCACCGCCGGCTACAGCGCCTTGCTCAACGCCACGGCGCCGCTCTGGGGCGCACTGGTGGCGGCGGTCTGGCTGGGCGACCGGCCTAGCCGCAAGCAGCTCTTCGGATTGGCCGTGGCCTTCCTGGGGGTGCTGGGCCTGGTGGCCATCCGGGGTGGACTGGGGGTCCGTGGCGATGGCCTTGCCATCGCACTGGCCCTGATCGCTACGCTGTCCTATGGTCTTGCCGGTAGCTTCAACAAGCGCTATCTGCTGGCGACGCCACCTCTGGTGGTCGCTGCTGGGTCGCAGATGGGCGCCACCCTGCTGCTGGTGGGGCCGGCGGCGGTGTTCTGGCCTGGCGAGCCGGTTTCGTTCAAGGCCTGGGCCTCGGTGGTCGCGCTGGGCGTGCTGTGTACCGGCCTGGCCTACATCCTGTTTTTCAGGCTGATTGCCCGGGTCGGCCCTGCCCGGGCCATGACGGTGACCTTTCTGGTGCCCCTCTTCGGCGTGCTCTGGGGCTTCCTTGTGCTGGGCGAGACCCTCACTCTGCCCATGTTGATCGCGGGCGGCGTGGTGGTGCTGGGGACCGCCTGGGCGTCATCCAGCGCAGCCCCGGCCCGCAAGCCTGATTAGCCGGATGTGCTGGATGAGCCTGACGCTGCCACCGCCCGCGCCCGACGGTCCTCCATGAATTCGCGCAGGATGCGACCAGTATGGCTGCGGACA
>JBEELY010000067.1:0-2920 GCA_041167925.1 Pseudomonadota bacterium
CATGGATGACTGGCTCACCCTGGCTGGGCGTGCTGGCCGCCGCAGCGAGCGGGGCCGTGCTGGCCCTGCTTCATGGCCTGCTGTGCAGCCTCACCCGAGTCAACGATCTGGCCATGGGCATTGCCATCATGATGCTGGGTCTGGGGCTCGCCTTCTTTCTGGGCAAGCCACTCATCCAGCCGCAGGCCCCCATGCTCGCGCCGATCCTTTGGGGGGAATGGAGCGAGGCGTCCTCGGTGCGCGCAGCACTCAGCATCAATCCGCTCTTTCCGGTGGGGGTGCTCCTCGCCGCGCTGATGACCTGGGCGCTGGCCCATACCCGGTGGGGCCTCACCTTGCGGCTGGTAGGCGACTCCACCGATGCGGCGCGTGCCATGGGCGTGCCCGTGCAGGGCACACGCATTCTGGCCACCACGCTGGGCGGCGCCATTGCGGGGCTGGGTGGCGCCTGCCTGTCGCTCTATTACCCCGGCAGCTGGAACGAAAGCCTCTCCAGCGGCCAGGGCCTGATCGCCGTGGCCCTGGTGATCTTCGCGCGCTGGCGGCCCGTGGCCTGCCTCTGGGCGGCACTTCTCTTTGGCGGTGCAGGCGCACTCGGCCCAGCGCTGCAGTCGGTGGGTGTGACGGGCTACACCTATCTCTTCAATGCAGTGCCCTATGCCCTCACCCTGGTCATTCTGGTGATGACCTGCTCGCCCCATCGCAGCCTGCGGGGCGCCCCGGGCGAGCTCTCGGTGCAGCGCTGAATCGCAGGCGATTCTGAATCACGCCGCAAGCCCCTCTTGGTCCCCCCTCAATTCCCCTATTCCCCCCTCTCCCACCATCTCCCACCCTCTTTTTGCAAGGACATCGAAGCGTCATGAGTGGACTCGGAGGTTTGAACAAATCACCCTCGGGGGTGGTTGTCGGTCTGGTGCAGCTTCAGCTTCCGGTGGTGGACACCCCGGCGCAGCTGGCGCAACAGACGCAGCGGATTGTCGACATGGTGAGCAAGGCCCGCCGCAGCTATCCGGCCATGGACCTGGCGGTGTTTCCGGAGTACGCACTGCACGGCCTGTCAATGAGCACGGCCGATGAGTTGATGGTGGACCTGGACGGCCCTGAAGTGCAGGCCTTTGCTGCGGCCTGCAAGGCCCACAAGATCTGGGGCTGCTTTTCGATCATGGAGCGAAACCCCAAGGGCAATCCCTACAACACGGGCCTGATCATCGACGACACCGGCTCGCTCAAGCTCTACTACCGCAAGTTCCATCCCTGGATTCCGGTGGAGCCCTGGGAACCCGGCAACATGGGCATTCCTGTGATCGAAGGGCCGCGTGGCCTGAAGATCGGACTGATCATCTGCCATGACGGCATGTTTCCTGAGATGGCGCGTGAGTGCGCCTATCAGGGCGCCGAGCTGATGATCCGCACGGCGGGGTATACCGCGCCGATTCGGCATGCCTGGCAGATCACCAATCAGGCCAATGCCTTTCAGAACCTGATGGCCACGGCCAGTGTTTGCCTGTGTGGCAGCGACGGCACTTTCGACTCCATGGGCGAGGCGATGGTGTGCGATCACGAAGGCCGCGTGATTGCGCAGGGCGGCGGGCGTGCCGACGAGATCGTCTGTGCCGAGATTCGCGCCGATCTGATCCGCGAGGCACGCACGCACTGGGGCGTTGAAAACAATCCTTACCAGTTGTGGCACCGGGGCTATGTGGCCGTCCAGGGCGGCGCGCAAGACTGCCCTTATCAGTTCATGCAGGACATGGTGCACGGGCGCTTTCGCCTGCCCTGGGAGGCGCAGGTGGTGCATACCGATGGTCGCTCCTGCGGCTTTGCGCCGCCCACCCGCAGCTACATCGGACAGGAACCCAATTTGCTGACCCAACGCGGAGTCGACCCCACATGAGCCTGCATCTTCAATCCGACCCCTATCCCTGGCCCTATGACGGGGACCTGCGGGCCACCAATACTGCCCTGGTCATCATCGACATGCAGACCGATTTTTGTGGCATTGGCGGCTATGTCGACAAGATGGGCTACGACCTGTCCCTCACCCGGGCGCCGATCGAACCCATCCGCAAGGTGCTCGATGCAGCGCGCTCCAAGGGGCTGCATGTGATCCATACCCGTGAAGGCCACCGGCCCGACCTGTCGGATCTTCCGGCCAACAAACGCTGGCGCTCGCAGCGCATTGGCGCAGGCATTGGCGACCCCGGGCCCTGCGGTCGCATCCTGGTGCGGGGCGAGCCCGGCTGGGAGATCATTCCCGAACTCGCGCCCATTGCGGGCGAGCCCATCATCGACAAGCCGGGCAAGGGCTCGTTTTGCGCCACCGACCTGGAGCTCATGCTGCATACCCGCGGCATTCGCAACCTCATCCTCACCGGCATCACGACCGATGTCTGCGTGCACACCACCATGCGCGAGGCCAACGATCGCGGCTTCGAGTGCGTGGTCCTCAGCGACTGCACCGGCGCCACGGATCTTGGCAACCATCTGGCTGCGCTCAAGATGGTCACGATGCAGGGCGGTGTGTTTGGTGCCGTGGCCGATTCCGATGCGGTCGTGAACACCCTGGCCCGGCTCTGACCGCCCTCCCTATGACCGCCATGAATGCACTCACCCTGGAGACCTTTCGGCTGGGCAAGCGCTTTGGCGACTTCGTCGCGCTCGACGAGGTCTCGATGCGGATCACCCCCGGAACGGTTCACGCTCTGCTGGGCGAGAACGGTGCCGGCAAGAGCACGCTGGTGAAGTGCATTTCGGGGTATCACCGGCCTGATGCCGGTGCACTGATGATCGATCAGCGCGAAACGGTGATTGCCTCGCCCCGCGAGGCCCGTGCGCTGGGCATCGGCATGGTCTATCAGCACTTCACCGTCGCACCGGGCATGAGCGTGGCCGAAAACCTGCTGCTCGCCCGGGGCCAGTT
>JBEELY010000072.1:0-8396 GCA_041167925.1 Pseudomonadota bacterium
GTGCGTGCGCCGGTCTCGACCAGCAGCCCGTCGTCCTTTGCCCGCCCCTTCGGTCACACCCCCAACCAGGTCACCGCCCTGCTGGTCATGGCCGGCATTGGCTGCTGCGTGGCCATGGCCATGCCTCAGGTGCATATCGTGGCTTACTGCGCCGATCTCGGTTATGGCGCTGCGCGTGGTGCAGAAATGCTCGCGTTGATGCTCGCCTCGGGTATCGTGAGCCGCTTGGTCTCGGGTTGGATCGCCGATCGCATCCGGGGCCTCAAGACCCTGATGCTGGGCTCGCTGCTGCAGTGCGTGGCCCTGCTGCTTTTCCTGCCCTTCGACGGCATGGTGTCGCTCTATGTGGTGTCCGCCCTGTTCGGGCTCTTCCAGGGCGGCATCGTGCCGTCCTATGCCCTGGTGATCCGCGAATATTTCGCGCCTAACCAGACCGGCACCCGGGTGGCGATCGTGGTGTCGGCCACCATGCTCGGCATGGCGCTCGGCGGCTGGATGTCAGGCCTCATCTACGACTTCACCGGGTCGTACAAGGCCGCCTTCGTCAATGGCATTGCCTTCAATCTGCTCAATGGCTGTATTGCGGCCTACCTGCTCTGGCGCAGCAGCGGCTCAGGGCCGCTGCGGGGGTTGCGCCGCGGCAAGCCGCTCAGCCCAGGGCGTCCAGCAGCCGCTTGAAGAAGTCGTTGGTGTGCTCGGGCGCGAGCCAGCGTGAGACCACGACCAGGTCGCGCTCCGGATCCATCCAGGCGCACTGGCCGCCCGCGCCGATCATGAAGCTGCTGCGTCGGCTGGCGGCCGGATAGACCTGTTTGGGGCCGTCGTTGAGCCAGGTGAGCATGCCGTAAAAGGGCGCGATCGGGCAGGGCTGGTGCATGCGCTCGATCCATGCTCGCGACAGGATGCGGTGGGTCTGACCCTGGGCATCCTGATGCAGTCCGCCATCGAGCACCATGCGTGCAATCCGGGCCTGATCGCGTGCCGAGATCGATACACCCCCGCCCCAGTGCGTGCCGCCTGGCACCGACTGCACGCGCCGGATTTTGCCGCTCTGGCGATCGGTGATGTCGGTCCAAGCGTCGTCATAGCCCACCCAGCGCCAGGCGCTGGTGCAGCCCAGCGGCTTCATCACTGCGGTCTCGAACACCTCGGGCAGAGGCGCGCCAAACAGATGCAGCAGTGCCAGCGAGAGCTGGTTGATGCGCACATCGTTGTATTCCCAGAAGGTCCCGGGTGTGCGCAGCGGGCGGGCATCGCCCTTGGCGCCCTGCGCGGGTTCGCCGCCATAAATCACCGTCCGGTAGCGGTCGACCTGCTCAGGCAGTCCAAAGCAGCGCCCCTCCCATTCGCTGGTCTGCAACAGCAGCTGGGCCCAGGTGATCGGCGCATTGTGCGCGTCGTCAAAGCCGATGCCCGGCACACGAATGCGCACCGGCTCATCCGGGTCGGGCATCAGACCGCGGTCGTGAGCGATGCCTGCGAGCAGGGCCAGATAGGTTTTTGCAATGCTGAAGGTCAGGTCCGCCCGGTCGGGCTCGCCCCACTCCGCCAGGGTGGTACGACCCTGCATTACGACGCCGCTGGCCGGGCCGCGGGCATGGACTGGGCCGCGCAGCACATTCCAGGGCGGCGGGTCGTTCAGGTGAATGCCCCAGTGAGCGGAGTCCGCGGCAGGGTCGCGCGCCCAGTCAATTTCATGGGCGATGGCAAAATCGATGGCGTTTTGGAGGGTGTTCATGGGTCGATGCTAGCGCAGACCTCACCCGATTCCCCCGATTTCTGGAGCCCCGCATGAGTCAAGACGCCACCGCCCCGCTGCCCGCCGCCCTGCGAAGCCACACCCTGGGCGATCTGCTGCGCCGTACGGCAGCGCGCCTGCCCGCCAAATCAGCCATCCGCTGCGGCGAGGTGCACTGGACCTATGCCGAGTTCGATGCCCTGGTCAACCGGCTTGCTCAGGGGCTGTTGCAGGGTCGTGCCGGCGCACCGGTGGGGCTGGGAGACCGTGTGGCGGTGCTCTCGCGCAACTCGCATGCCTTCGCCGCGCTGCGCTTTGCTCTGGCCCGTCTGGGTGCGGTCATCGTGCCGATCAATTTCATGCTCAATGCCGACGAGGTGGCCTACATCCTGAGTCACTCCCAGGCCCGCCTGCTGGCGGTCGGCCCTGACATGGTTGCACTCGGCCAGCAGGCCGCGGCCCGCGATACGGCCATTACCCATACCGTGTGGCTCGAGGGCGAAGACCCCGCCGAGCCGCCCGCCGGCATGCCGACCTTCATGGACTTGCTGGCTGACGATGCTCAGGCCCCGGACATTGCGCTCGACGCGCGTATGCTCGCCCAGATCATCTACACGAGCGGTACCGAGTCCTTGCCCAAGGGGGCCATGCTCACGCATGAGGCGGTGTGCTGGGAATATGTCAGCTGCGTGATTGAGGGCGAGATCGCCGAGAGCGACGTCATGCTGCATGCGCTGCCGCTTTATCACTGCGCCCAGCTCGATGTCTTTCTGGGGCCGGCCATTTACATGGGTGCAGAGAATGTCATCACCGGCAAGCCCGTGCCGGACCATCTGCTGAAGCTGCTCGCCCGCGAGCGCATCAATTCCTTCTTTGCGCCGCCTTCGATCTGGATTGCGCTCATGCGTTCGCCCGATTTCGATGCCACCGACCTGACCGCCCTGCGCAAGGGCTATTACGGCGCTTCGATCATGCCGGTCGAGGTGCTCAAGGAGATGTCGCGACGCCTGCCCCAGGTGAGGCTGTGGAATTTCTATGGCCAGACCGAGATCGCGCCATTGGCCACGGTGCTGCGTCCGCATGAGCAACTCACCCGGCTCGGCTCGGCAGGCCGACCCGTGCTCAATGTCGAAACCCGGGTGGTCGATGATGCGATGAACGATGTCCGGCCTGGCGAGATCGGCGAGATCGTGCACCGCTCACCGCAACTGCTCTCGGGCTACTACAACGACCCCGAGCGTACTGCGGCTGCGTTTGAGGGCGGCTGGTTTCATAGCGGCGACCTCGCCACCATCGACGCCGACGGCTATATCAGCGTGGTCGATCGCAAGAAGGACATGATCAAGACCGGCGGCGAGAATGTGGCCTCGCGCGAAGTGGAAGAAATGCTCTACCGTATCGAGGGCGTGTCCGAGGTGGCCGTGATCGGCCTGCCCCATGCCTACTGGATCGAGGCGGTCACGGCCTGCATCGTGCCCAAGCCCGGTGCGGCGCTGGATGAAGCCGGTGTGATCGCCTTTTGCAAGGCCCACATGGCGCACTTCAAGGTGCCCAAGAAGGTGATCTTCGTAGACAGCCTGCCCAAGAATCCGAGTGGCAAGATCCTCAAGCGTGAGCTGCGTGTGAAGCACGAGGCCGCGATCAGGGATGTGCCAGGCACGAACATCTGATCGAAGGAGCACGCCATGGGATGGCTGAGCGATGAGGAACTGAGCCGGCTGGCGCCTGCCGAGCGGGCACTGCCGAGGCTGCCGATTCCGGTGCAGGCGGTCTCGAGCGACGAGTTCATGCCCGTGCCCCAGACCCCAAAACAGCGCGAACTCGAAAAGAGACTGCAGGCCTTAGGCAGCGCGCTGGCCCGCCATCAAGGCCTGACCAGGCGGCAGTTCTTTCGCACGGCCAGTGGCATGGCGGCGGCCTTTCTGGCCATGAACGATACCTTCGGCCCGGTGTTCGGTGTGTCGCGCGCCGAGGCGGCCATGCCTGAATTGGCGCAGGCCCGTGCGCAGGGTCTCAAGGGACAGTTCATCATGGACATGCACACGCATTTCCTGCGCGATGACACACGCCTGGAGGGCTTCGTGCGGGCGCGTGAGGCCGTGGGCAAGGCGGGCTGGAACCCCATGCTGGCGGGCAAGCCCCAGCAGATCGAGGATCTCAAGTTCGCCAATTACATGAAGGAGATCTTCCTCGACAGCGATACCAAGATGGCGCTGATCAGTGGTGCGCCTTCAGAGATCACTGAAGACTGGTTCCTCACCAACGAGATGAAGGCCGATGCGCGACAGCGCATCAATCAGGCGGCCGGCACGCGCCGTGCCTTTTCGCATGCCATCTTCACGCCGGGCTATCCCGGCTGGATGGAACAAATCGATCGCGCAATCGAGGTGCTCAAGCCCGATTCATTCAAGGGCTACACGATCGGCGACAACACGCACAAGAATCTGAGCAAGCATCCCTGGCGGCTCGACGACGAAAAGCTGGTCTATCCGGCCTACGAAAAATTTCTCAAGGCGGGCCTGAAAAATGTCTGCATTCACAAGGGCCTGTTCGCACCTTCAGTAGAGCAGCGCTTTCCGCATCTGCTGCGCCATGCCGATGTCTCCGACGTGGCTCGTGCCGCCAAAGACTGGCCGCAGCTCAACTTCATCATCTATCACGGCGGTTATCGCTTTGCCGGAGGTGGCCGTGCGTCCGACGCCTGGCAGCAGTTTGAGGCCACGGGCCGCATCGACTGGGTCACCGATCTGGCCGAAATTCCCGCGCAGACCGGGGTGAACAATGTCTATGCCGATGTGGGCCAGCTCTTTGCCCAGACCACCATCGCCGAGCCTCGGCTGGCCGCCGTGCTGATGGGCATGCTCATCAAGGGTCTGGGTGCCGATCATGTCTGCTGGGGCACCGACGCCATCTGGACCGGAGCGCCGCAGTGGCAGATCGAGGCCCTGCGTCGGCTGGAGATTCCCGAGGAGCTGCGCCGAAAGCACGGCTTTGCTGCATTGGGTGATGCCGATGGCGCGGTCAAGCGTGCGATCTTTGGCGAGAACAACGCGCGCCTCTACGGGGTCGATCGGTCTCAGCGTCAGGCCCTGGCCCAGGACGCCTTTGCTCAGGCCCGCGAGGCTTATGAACGCGAGGGCAGCCTGCGGACCAACCTGGCCTATGGTTATGTCGCGGGGCGCTCCGCCTGCTGATCTCAGCGTGGGTGAACTTCCTTTGACCTCTACATCCTTGCATTTCTCATCAGTGCCCTTGCGTGTCTCACCTGGGCTTTACTTTCTCTTCCACTCATTTTCGTAGTCTTCAAGGAGTTTTCATGACGATCGATCGCGTTGGCATCATCGGAGCCGGCACCATGGGCAACGGCATCGCACAGGTCTGCGCGCTTGGCGGCGTGCCTGTTGTGCTGCTGGATGTCGCCCAGGCGGCGTTGGACAAGGGCCTGGCCACGGTCCGGGCCAACCTCGATCGTCTGGTCAAGAAGGACAAGCTCACCCAGCCCGAGTCTGATGCGGCACTGGCCCGCATCCGCTGCAGCACAAGCTATGACGATCTGCGCGGCCTGCCTCTGGTGATCGAAGCGGCCACCGAGAACCCGGACATCAAGGTCAAGATCCTGCGTCAGGTCGACGCGCTGCTCGATCCGTCCGCGATCATTGCGACCAATACCTCCTCGATCTCGATCACCATGCTCGCCGCAGCCACTCAGCGCCCCGATCGCTTTGTTGCCATGCACTTCTTCAATCCGGCGCCGGTCATGGCCCTGGTCGAGGTGGTGCGGGGCCTGCAGACCAGCGATGCCACGCACGATGTGGTGCACGCCTTCGCGAAGCACCTGGGCAAGGCGCCCATCAGCGTGCGCAACTCGCCGGGCTTCGTGGTCAATCGCATTCTGGTGCCCATGATCAACGAGGCGTTTTTCGTGCTGGCCGAGGGCATCGCTTCGCCCGAGGATATCGATGCCGGCATGAAGCTGGGCTGCAATCAGCCGATCGGCCCCTTGGCGTTGGCCGACATGATCGGCCTCGATGTCTGCCTGGCCGTCATGAACACCTACATGGCCGAATTCAACGACTCCAAGTACCGGCCCGCCCCGCTGCTCAAGGAAATGGTGGCGGCAGGGCGTCTGGGCCGCAAGACCGGCCGGGGTGTCTACACCTACTGAGGCTTTCGGCGTAGGGTGCAGGCATGGATCGCATCGAACTGCTTCGCCGTCTGCAGCCCCGCCTGGCTGCAGAGCCCGGCCTTGCCTGCGCCTGGCTCTTTGGCAGTCAGGCCCGCGGCGATGCGGGCTCGGGCAGTGATGCCGATGTGGCCGTGCTTTACCAGCAGGATCCGCCCCGCACGCTGGAGGCGAGCGGATTTTTGCTGGCCGATGAACTGGCCGAGCGCGCTGGCCTGCCAGTGCAAGTGGTGATTGCCAACCATGCGCCTCCCGATCTCATGCACCGTGTCCTGAAAGATGGCGTCCTGATCCTGGATCTTGATAAGGTGGCCCGGGTGCGCTTCGAGGTGCTCTCTCGCAATCGATGGTGGGATCTGAAGCCCGTCCTGGACCAGGTCCGGGGCGTCACTCGCCACCGCGAGGTCGCAATGCCCTTAGGGGCTGCAAGGCCCTCTCATGGTTGATGCCGATCTGCTCCTTAAGAAGGCGGCCTTCATCCGAAGCTGCCTGCGCGAGTTGCGCGAACTGGGCCAACTCGAGCAGATCCGTAGCGATCTGCGCGAGGAGCGCTTCGTTGTCCATACCTTGCAGCTCGCCTGTCAGGCCGCCCTCGATCTGGCGTCTCATGTCGTGTCCGACCAGGCACTCGGCGAACCCCAGACCAATCGCGAGCTCTTTGCGCTGCTACAGCAGGCCGGCCTGATTGATGCCGACCTGGCCGCCTCCATGGCCCGCTTGGCGGGGTTCCGTAACGTGATCGTGCACGGCTACGAGCGCGTCAGCCTCGACGTGGTCGAGGATGTCGTTCGCCACAGGCTGGGCGATCTGGAGACCTTTGCCGACCAGATGGCCCGCCTCGCGCGGGCCTGACGAGGGCCGCCAAGCCCGCGACCTCAGGCCAGGTCTTAGCCTGCTGCGGCGTATACAGCGCGCTTCATGCCAAACGAAAACGGATGCCAGAAGGCCATCTGCCGTTGCGCCATCACCAGACCGGCCAGCCCTTTACGCGGATTGATCCACCAGTGGGTACCGGCAATGCCGCCCCACTGAAATTCTCCCTCCGAGCCTGGAGGGTCGATCGAAGAACAGGCCAGCGTGACTGCGCCGCCCAGACCGAAGGATTTGCCCTTGGCTTCTCCCACCGTCGGAAAGCGAATGAAGGTGCCTTCGGGCAGGTGGCTGCGCATCATGAGCTCAATCGTGGCGGGCTTGAGCAGCGTCGGCGCATCTCCGGGTTCACCTGGAATCAGGCCGCGCATCAGCGCGATCATGTCGGGCAGCGACGAGACCAGACCGCCGCCGCCTGACAGTCGCGGCATGGGCCGCAGGTAGGCGCCGGGATAGGGCGAATCGGGCGTGGCCGTCAGGCCAGGTTTGAGCGGATCAGTCAGACTGGCGCCTGCGTAATAGCCCACCAGTCGGGTCTGATCGGCGGCGGGCACCACGAAGCCGGTATCGGTCATGCCCAGGGGCGCAAAGATGCGTTCGGCAAGAAAGACATCGAAGGCCTTGCCGCTCACCACCTCCACCAGACGCGAGAGCACATCGGTGGCCACCGAATATTCCCAGGCCGTGCCAGGATGGAAGGACAGGGGCAGCTCGGCCAGCACGTCCATCATGGCTGACAGGGGCGTGGCTGCATTGAGCACTTTGGCCCCGGTGTAGGCCTTGAACATCACCGTGCCCGGATCAAGCAGGCCATAACTCAGGCCCGAGCTATGCGTGAGCAGATGACGTACGGTGATCGAACTGCGCGCAGGCTCGACCTGGTCAATGGCCGTGGCGCCCGCCCGCAGGACCTGCCGTGCGCCCAGCTGCGGAATGAAACGCTCGATCGGGTCGTCCAGGCCCAGCCGACCTTCTTCCCAGAGCAACAGGATGGCGCAGGAGGTGAAGAGCTTGGTGTTGGAAAAAATGCGAAACAGATGGTCCGGGCGCAGGGCTTCATTGCGCTCGCGGTCGGCGAGCCCGGTGCAATGCAGGTCGACGAGCGTGCGACCCCGCAGCACGGCACTCGAAACACCGGTGAGCAGGTCGGCCTCGACGGTCTTGTGCATGGCCTGATGCAGGCCAGAAAAATCCAGGCCCTGTGATTGCACCTGGATGTCGGTATAAGCGAGTGTCATGGTCAGCCCCTGAAGCTTTCTTCGAGAAATTCGGCCGCGTTGCGGGGTCCGCTGGCGGGTCGTGCGTTTTCGTGACCGCGCAGTTCCACGCGCCGGATCTTGCCGCTGATGGTCTTGGGCAGATCGGAGAATTCAATGCGCCGGATCATCTTGTAGGCCGATACCCGCTCCTTAAGAAAGACGAAGATCGATCGGGCCGTGGTGGCATCGGGCGCATGGCCCGGGGCCAGGATCACATAGGCCTTGGGCACGAAGCCGCGCACCGGATCGGGCGAAGGCACGACGGCAGCCTCGGCCACTGCAGGATGCTCGATGAGCGCGCTTTCGAGTTCAAAGGGGCTGATGCGATAGCCCGAGGCCTTGAACA
>JBEELY010000186.1:0-2755 GCA_041167925.1 Pseudomonadota bacterium
GACTGGGTCATCAATGGCCAGAAGATCTGGACCTCGGGCGCCCATTATTCCGACTACGCCATCCTGATCACCCGGACCGACCCGAATGTGGCCAAGCACAAGGGCCTGACCATGTTCTTCCTGAGCATGAAGACTCCAGGCGTCGAGATCCGGCCGATCAAGCAGGTCAATGGCCAGTCGGGCTTCAATGAAGTGTTCTTTACCGACGTGCGCATTCCCGACAGCCAGCGGCTGGGCAAGGTCGGCGATGGCTGGCAGGTCTCGCTGGTCACGCTCATGAACGAGCGGTTGTCGATCGGTGCGGGCTATCAGACCGGCTTTCCTGAGCTCTTTGACTGGTGCTGCGAATTCGAGACCGCCAACGGCCTGGCCGTGGATGACCCTGGCGTGCGTTCGCGCCTCGCCCAATGGGCAGTGCGTAACAGCGGCCTCAAATACACCGGCTACCGCGCGATTTCGGCCATGTCCAAAGGCCAGACCCCGGGGCCTGAGAACTCCATCGGCAAGCTCGTGGGTGGCCCGATGAGCCAGGAGATCGCCATGTTCGCGCTTGATCTGCAGGCCCAGGCCGGCAGCCTCAACGATGAAGCCCTTTCCGAGGCTGCGGGGCGTTTCCAGGCCATGCTACTGCGCTCCCCGGCCACCCGCATCGAAGGCGGTACCGACGAGATCCTGCGCAACATCATCGCCGAACGGGTGCTGGGTCTGCCAGCCGACATCCGGGTCGACAAAGACCTGCCCTTCAATCAGATTCCCACCCGGGCTCGGGCCTGACGCGCGCCATGACCGCCGCCTACGCTGCACCGCAGGCCCTGCAAGAGGCTTGTTCTCGTCTGGCCGCTCTCGGATCGCAGGCCCGGGTGCTGGCCGGTGGGACCGACCTGATCGTCCAGATGAAATCCGGGCGGGTCAGTCCTGCCGAAGTGATTGATCTCAAGCGCCTGCCGGGCCTGATCGGCATCACGCAAGACGATGACGGCTTTCTGATCGGCGCAGCCACGCCCTGCGTGCAGATTGCACAGCATGCGGGGCTACGTGCGGCATGGCCGGGTCTGGTCGAGGCGGCAAGCCTGATCGGGTCTGCCCAGGTCCAGGGCCGCGCGAGTCTGGGCGGTAATCTGTGCAATGCCTCGCCGGCGGCCGATAGCGTGCCTGCCCTGATTGCGGCAGGAGCCCAGTGCCTGATTGCGGGGCCCGCGGGCGAGCGACAAGTGCCCGTGGCCCAACTTCAGGCGGGCCCGGGTCGCAACCACCTCGCCGCGGGAGAGATCCTGCGTGCCCTAAGGATTCCGGCAGCCCGAGCCCGGCAGGGTGATGCCTATTTACGACTGATTCCCCGCACCGAAATGGATATTGCGGTGGTGGGCGCGGGGGTTTGTATTCAACGCTCCGACGACGGCCTGCAGATCAGCGCCCTCACCTTGGCACTCGGTGCAGTGGCACCGACGGCCGTGGTGGTTGAGGTACCTGCGGCTCTCGGGCGCCCCCTGGATGAAGCCTGCCTCGACGCTCTGGCCGATGCCGCGCGCGCGGCCTGCAAACCGATCGACGACAAGCGGGGCACCGCAGCCTACCGGGTACGTGTGGCGGGTGTGCTCGCACAACGGGCAGCGCGCATCGCCTGGCAGCGCAGCGAAGGAGTGCGTGCATGAACCATCCCCCGATTCCCTCTGCTGCGCAGGCCAAGCCCTCCGCCAAGGCGCTTGCCGTCCAGGCTGAAGTGAATGGCGAACCAGTGCAATTTCTGGCGCGCCCCGGGCAAACCCTGCTCGATGCACTGCGCGATGAGCTCGCCCTTACTGGCACCAAGGAAGGCTGCAGCAACGGGGACTGCGGTGCCTGCTCGGTGCTGCTCGATGGCCAGCTGGTCTGCAGCTGTCTGGTGCTCGCCCCTGAAGTCGATGGCCATGCAGTCACCACCGTGGAAGGACTGGCGCAGGGCAATACCCTGCATCCGGTTCAGCAACGGTTTCTAGAACATGCCGCGCTGCAATGCGGCTTTTGTACGCCAGGGTTTCTGGTGGCTGCCAAGGCCCTGCTCGACCGCAATCCTGATCCAAGCGAGACCGAGGTGCGCTATGCCCTGGCGGGCAATCTGTGCCGCTGCACGGGCTACGACAAGATTGTGCGCGCCGTGCTCGATGCAGCCCGCGACCTTCGGGAGGCACGTACATGAATGCACCTCAATCGCCCGGCCTGCGGGTCGTTGGCCAGCGCCCAGTACGTCCCGACGGCGCCGACAAGGTTCAGGGTCGAGCCAATTTCGGCGCCGACCTTCACCTGCCTGGCATGCTCACCGGCAGGGTTCTGCGCAGTCCGCATGCCCATGCCCGCATCCTGTCCATCGATCTGCGCGCGGCGCGCGCCCTGCCTGGCGTCAAGGCGGTGGTTTCAGCTGCAGACTTTCCCGAACTTGGCAATGAAGCGGTCGAGGCAGGCGAAGGCGCAGCTACGCTGCGTGACCTCTCGTATAACTGCATGGCCCGCGGCAAGGTTCTCTATGTGGGTCATGCCGTGGCTGCGGTGGCGGCCACCACACCCGAGATCGCGGCCCAGGCCCTCGGTCTGATCGAGGTGAAGTACGACGTGCTGCCGCATGTGATCGAGGTCGAGGCCGCGATGGCACCCGATGCGCCGCTGCTGCATGAAGATCTCTACACCAAAGGCGAGACCCCCAAGCCTGCAGCGCCGTCCAACATTGCCGAGAAGGTCGTCATTGGCAGAGGCGATGTTGCAGCGGCTCTGGCCAGTGCCG
>JBEELY010000251.1:0-4116 GCA_041167925.1 Pseudomonadota bacterium
TCGGAGCATGGCCTGGCCTTCAGGCCCATGCACACCATCGACCCCATGCGGGTCACTGACCACGCCCGCCAGGTCCATCGGTGCATTCATGATTACTCCGACAAGGAAATGGAAAACGGGATCGGGTTGCGCATGGTGTTTGCCACCGGCGAATAGACATTCGCGTGCTGCACGATTTCATCCAGGGTTTCGCGGCTGGCGTCGCCCTCGATCACCACCTTCACGCGAATGTCCTGGAAGCCCATTTCGGGCGCAGTTTTCTGCAGGGCACCGCCTGCACCCCAGGCAGCGGGGTTGCCGATGTCGCCTTCCAGGAAAAGTTCGAGCTTGCTCAGGCGCACCTGCTTCCAGGTAGCCACCGCCGTGATGCCCACCGCGAGGCATCCGCCTAGCGCCGAAAGCACGATCTCACCAGGCGCAGGGGCCGTGTCCTGACCGAATAGATGCAGAGGCTCATCCACCACCACCGGGGCATGCTGCCCCACATAGCTCAGGGTGCGGTATTGGCCTTCAGTCACGGTGTGGACCTTGTTGGTGCCGCGGCTGCCCGGGTTGTTGCGACCCTTCTCGGCAAAGGCCATCAGACCGTCTCGATCGATCGGGCGCAAATAGGTCTTGACGGTGGTCGGGGCGGACGGGGTTTCAAAGACAGCGGACATGAAGCACTCCAGACAGGGGATGGATGGGAGCAAAGGGCTCCCTGAATTCTTTGCAATGCGCGTGCCACTTGCCTGCCACAGGTGTTTCCCTGAGGAAACATGAGCGAAACAGCCCTTTTCCTGGGTCAGGTCCGCGTCAAAACATCCACTGCACTGATGCGCCGTCCGTGTCTGTCGTACTTTGTCGCACTTTGTTGTTATGCGTCGGGGATTGTCGAGCCGTAGCGTCGCCACCGGTAGGCGAACTGCCGCGGGGTCAGCCCAAGCGCACGCGCAGCGCGGGACTGATTTCCATGGTGGCGACGCAAGACCTCGCGCAACTCCTCGGCAGAGTGGGAGTCGATCGACCGATAGTCACGAAGTTCAGCTTGAGGCAACGAGCCCAGACCGGGCACAGGAGGCGTCAGGGTCTCGGATTCGGCCCAGGCCGCAAGCGCATCCGCACTCAGGTGGGTTGCGTCGGTCAGCAGCACGGCCCGCTCGATCAGGTTGCCGAGCTCGCGAATGTTGCCGGGCCAGTCCTGTTCTTCCAGCCATTGCAGGGCTTGCGGCGCCAGGTGCACGTTACGCTGATGATCCTGATTGGCACGGTTCAGGAAATGCAGGGCCAGGGCACGGATGTCCTGCCGCCGCTCGCGCAGGGCAGGCAAACGCAGAGGCACCACATTCAGACGGTACTAGAGGTCCTGACGAAAGCGTCCCAAGTCAACATCTTGAGCGAGGGATCGATGGGTCGCCGCCACCAGCCGAACGTCGACTGCAATCTCGTTGCGTCCGCCCAGGCGCACGATGGTCCGCTCCTGAAGGGCACGCAGCAACTTGGACTGCATGGCCAGGGGCAGCTCCCCGATCTCGTCCAGAAAGAGCGTGCCGCCATGGGCCCGCTCGAACCAGCCGGCCCGGGCCGATGCCGCACCGGTGAATGCGCCCTTCTCATGACCGAAAAGCTCAGACTCAAACAGCGTCTCCGGAATGGCCGCGCAATTGACCTTGATGAAGGGCCCATCGCGACGCGGACTGGCCCGATGCACAGCGCGTGCAAAGAGCTCCTTGCCCGTGCCTGACTCGCCCAGCAGCAGCACGGTGGCACTGGAACCGGACACGCGATCCAGATCCTGTAAACATTTCAACAAGGCAGGTGAGGTTCCGACAATGCCTTCGCGTGAGGCGGCGGCTGCAAGCGCTTCGCGCAGCAGGGCGTTCTGCGCCTGAAGGGCTTCGGTCTCTTTCCGTACCAGCGACTCGAGCTGCAGCACCTGCCCCGCCAGGGTGGCCAACAGCCTGAGCAGGGCCAGGTCATCGCTCAGCGCCCGCTGGCGACTGCGAATGCGATGGCAGGCGAGAACACCCACCGTGCGCCCCTCAATGGTCACCGGAAAGGCCAGGAAGGCGACCGTCTGGGGCGGCAACTGATCGCGCCGGACGCTGCGAAACAGAAAGCGCGGCTCCTGGTCAATGTCCTGCACGATGACCGACTGCCCGGTGGTCAGCACCATTCCGGTGATGCCTTCGCCCGGGGCATAACGCCCGCGCGCCACTTCGGTGCGGGTCAGGCCATAGGCATGAGCGATACGGGCTTCGGCATTGCCTTCGAGCAGGACTAGGCGTCCGCGATTCAAGCCCAGAAGTTCGCTCAGCAGATGCAGCATTTCGCGCAGCACTACATCGGGGGCCAGGCTCTTGCCAATCAGCTTGAGCACTTCCGAGAGCAGCAGGCGCTCTTGGGCCAGGCCTGTATCAGGCGCAGCGCGGGCGGGGCGGGGCGATTTCATGGCGGGGGTTGTGCAAGAATCACGCCACAATCCCGACATATGCACCAATGCACATGCGGCAGCACGAAGATGCGAGGTGATTCACAGCCTTGACATGCTCGTCGATCAAACTAGGAGCTTCATGGGGTCAGTCGGCTTAAACACCATCCGTCTGACGCTACCCATGGGCATGAAACACGACGGACCATGACAAACGCCGCTCCCAGGATTTCATCGCTTGTGCCCCGCCGTGCCCTGGGGCGTCTAGCGGCCATGCTGGCCCTGGTGGTGCTGGCCGAAATGCTGGTGGGCCTGTTTGCGACCTGGTCGCTCAATCGACTGAATGACGATCAGCACCGGGACGCCCAGAAAGCGCTGAACGCCGTCAATACCGCCCGTGAAGCCCAGATCCAGTTCAAGATGCAGGTGCAGGCCTGGAAGAACCTGCTCTTGCGCGGCGATCAGCCCGCACAACGTGAACTCTGGCAACAGACTCTGGCCAGCCACGAACGCAAGGTCATGGGGCAACTACAAGCCCTTCAGGGCATGGCCGACGCAAAGCTCGCCCCCGATCTGCCAAAGCTGATTGACGATCTGCTCCTTGCGCACCGTGCCGTTGGCGAGGCGTATCGGCAGGCTGTGCGCGCCCAAGCGCAGACGGTATGGCAGCCCTTTGTACTCGACGAACAGGTGCGCGGCATCGATCGCCCGGTCGATGGGCAGATCGACGCCATTGCGGATCAACTGCTCACGCTGGCGAGCGAACAACTCACGGCCTCAAGAGAAACTGCCATCCAACGGTTCAAGATGCTCGAGCAGCTGCTGTGGTGGTCAGCAGGCCTAGCTCTGGTTCTCATCGGGCTGTTGATTGCGCGGGCGCTGCGTCAGCCATCACAAGCCGCATGAGCGCTGCGCTGACGAGCTGGACCGGGTTTGGCTTCCTGTTCATTGGCATTCGCCTGATCGGCCTGCATGTCCAACCCCTGATCGGCGGAAGGATCCACGACTTCATCGCCCGTTCGATGAGTCGGCCGCTTCTGCCCAGAGCGGCTGGATTTGTTTCAGGGGCGCTCACCAGTTCCGCCAGCGCAGTGGTCTTTGTCAGTGCAGGCCTGATCAGCGCGGGCGCCGCGCAGTTGACGCAGACCCTGCCCTTGCTGGCCTGGGCCAATGCGGGCACCGCAAGCCTGGTGCTCCTGGCGAGTCTGGATCTACGCGCCCTGGCGCTTAGTCTGGTCGGCGCCATTGGCCTGTCCTTTCTCATGGGGGTCGATGCACGCTCGGCCCTGAGACACGCGCTCTTTGCCGTACTGGGCGTGGCCTTGCTGATGCTCGGACTGACGATGATCAAGGAAGGCGCGCTGGCCTTGCGCACCGATCCTCTGGCCCAGGAGTTTTTCTCTTTCGCCGGATCGAACGCAGCCATCGGCTATCTGGTGGGCCTGATTCTGTCGATCGTGCTGCAGTCCTCGTCGGTGGTGTCGGTGATGACCCTGCCGCTGTTGCAATCGGGGCTGCTTGATTTCCAGGCGGTCGTACCGCTCATCTTCGGCGCCTGCCTGGGCTCGGGACTGTCCGTGGTTCTGCTGGCGGGCTCAGGGCAGGGGCCTGCGCAACAACTGGCCCTGTGCCAGGCGGGACTTCGACTGCTGGCCTCGGCTGCGGCGCTCAGCTTATGGTTCATCGAACAGGCTTTTGAGATTCCC
>JBEELY010000269.1:0-4628 GCA_041167925.1 Pseudomonadota bacterium
ACACGTTGTTGCCGAGCTCGGGATGAACATCGAGCGGAAGGTGGTAGGCGACCAGATTGATCTCGTGGGCCAGCGCCGTGGCCAGACGCGCTCGGCGCACCCCCAGGACCCGGGCGTCTTCTCCGCGCCAGAACCAGCCATGGTGCACCAGCACCATCTGCGCCTGCTGTCGGGCGGCCTCCTTCAGCACGGCAAGACTTGCGGTGACGGCGCAGAGCACTCGATCGACCCGGGGCGCGCCTTCCACCTGCAAACCATTTGGACAATAATCGGCGAAGCGCTGCGGCTGAAGGGTCTCCTCCAGAAAGTCGAGCAGTCGCTGACGTTCGATGGCACTCATGCTCAAGAAATCCTGGTTGGTCTTTGCCCAGGCCGTGACCGTGGCCCTGGCCGTGGTGTTCGTGATCTCCACGCTCAAGCCGCAGTGGCTGCCGCAGGGCCTGAGCCCTCAGGCGCCCTCCCCCGGCATGGGTCGAGATCGCGCACCCATGCCCGCTGCTACAAGTGCGCCGCAAGGCGCCGACGCGGTGCCTGGGATTTTGTCATACCGCGATGCCGCTACGCGGGCCACCGCCTCGGTGGTCAACATCTTCACCAGCAAGAACAGCCGGCTGCCGCCGGACCATCCGCTGCTCAACGACCCCATGTTCCGCCGCTTCTTTGGCGAACAGCAGCGAGGCGCGCCCGCCTCGAGCCTGGGTTCGGGCGTGGTGGTTTCGGCCGATGGCTATGTGCTGACGAACCACCATGTGATCGAAGCGGCTGATGGCATCGAGGTGGCCTGGTCCGATGGCCGTCGGTCGAACGCGCGTCTGGTTGGCTCCGACCCTGAGAGCGATCTGGCCGTGCTCAAGATCGAGGTGGACAAAGCCGCGCTCAAGGATGTGGCGGCCATTGAATTCGGCGATCCTGAACAAGCCCGAATCGGCGATGTGGTGCTTGCGGTCGGCAACCCTTTCGGTGTGGGCCAGACCGTCACCATGGGCATCATCTCGGCACTGGGCCGCACGCAGCTTGGCATCAATACCTTCGAGAACTTCATCCAGACCGATGCCGCCATCAATCCCGGCAATTCAGGGGGCGCGCTGGTGGACACGCAGGGTCGGCTTCTGGGCATCAATACCGCGATCTACTCGCGCACCGGTGGCTCGCTGGGTATCGGATTTGCCATCCCGGTCTCGACGGCACGCAATGTCATGGACCAGATCGTGCGCACGGGCGGGGTCGTTCGCGGCTACATCGGCGTGGAGCCGCAAGATGTCACGCCCGAACTCGCGCAGGCCTTCAAGCTGCCGCGTCAGGATGGCGCCATCATCGCCGGAGTGATGCGCGGCGGCCCGGCCGACAAATCAGGCGTGAAACCCGGCGACATCCTGATCGAGGTGGATGGCATGCGCATCCCCAACACGGCCACCATGCTCAACGTGATTGCTCAGATCCCGCCCGGCAGCACCCGCAAGTTCATGTTCGTGCGCGAGGGGCGTGAACTGGGCATCGACATCACGGTGGGCAAACGGCCTCAGCCCGGGGCAAGACAGGCGCCCTGAGTTCCTCCTGAGCGAGCGCCCACCGGGCCCACAGATCAGCCCGCTCCTGCGCAACCTTGCTCGCGTGCGCTTCGCGCACATGGCCATAGCCGCGGATCCGGTCTGGCCAGGAAGCGATCTGAATGGCCAGTGCATGCCGCTCGGGCGTGAGTTCGCGCATCAGCCGCTCGAGATCGGCCTCATACTCGGCAAGCAGATGCTGCGCGAGCTTGCGCTCCGCGCTGTGACGGAAAGGGTCGAGCAGGGTGCCACGCAAGCGCCGCAGCGGCGCCATGCATCGAAAGGCCGTCATGAGCCAGGGACCGACCTCGCGCTTTTGCAGGCGACCAGTCTGCGGGTCATGTCGGCCGAAGGGGCCGCCGGCCACATGAAAGCGCAGCTTCAAATTTCCTTCGAAGGCCTGCTCGAGCTCAGCCTGGAACTGCGGGCGCGCATACAGGCGGGCCACTTCCCATTCGTCCTTGTGCGCCATCAGCTTGAACAGGCCGCGGGCCGCAGTGCGTGACAGAGCCTCGGATCCTGCCAGGGAGCTGGCTTGATTCCCGGTTCTGGCCCCCGTCGTGGCACCGGTGTCGCCCCCGGCCTGCTCAATCCGTCCGATCAGGGTCTGGAAACGCGCTGCCCAGGCCTTGTCCTGGTAGTCCGCCAGGAAGGCAGCGCGGTTTGCCACCAGATCCTGCAGCGACTCCTGCCGCCGGGGCTCAAAGCGGACCACCTGCGTCGCGGGCGTGGTACCCAGCGCGATGCGCTCGACTGCCTGCAGGTCCTGCGCTGCCCGTCGGCCCCACAAAAAGGCCTGACGGTTGTTCTCGAGCGCAACACCGTTGAGCTCGATCGCCCGGAGAATGGCCTGCAGGCTGAGCGGCACCAGGCCACGCTGCCAGGCCGCGCCCAGCAGCATCATGTTGGCCAGGATGCTGTCGCCCATTAGCGCGGCCGATAGACGCAGGGCTTCGAAGGCCAGTCCACGCTCGCCGAGCTGCTCGGCCAAGCGTGCGGCCAGACCCTCGGCGTCGGGATTCCAATCGGGATTGCGCGCAAACTCCGATGTCGGAACCATGTCGGTACAGACCACGCCCCCGCTGCCATGACGCAGCCGCGACAGGGTGTCTTCGCCGGCCGACACGATGAGATCGCAGCCGATCAGGGTCTCTGCCTCCCCAGCTGCTACCCGCGTGGCGTGGAGCAGTTCCGGGCGCGGCGCGAATTTCACATGGGAGAGCACGGCGCCATACTTTTGTGCCAGTCCGGTCACGTCGAGGTTGGAGCTGTACAGGCCATCGAGATGGGCAGCCACCGCCAGGGTCTGACCGATGGTCACCACGCCCGTGCCTCCACTGCCGGCCACAAGCAGACTGAAGGCCCGATCGGGCGACACAAGCGGCGGATCGGGCAGGTGTGCAAATGCAGCATCCCCCGCGGCACGCACGGCAGCGAGCGGATCCTTCACTGCACCTGCCGCGGCGCCCCCCTGTCGCCTGGGTCGCGCGCCTTCAACCGTGACGAAGCTCGGGCAAAAACCCTCCACGCAGGAGAAGTCCTTGTTGCAGCTCGACTGATTGATGCGGCGCTTGCGTCCGAAGGGTGTTTCGAGAGGCTCGATCGACATGCAGCCGGTCACGGTGCCGCAGTCGCCACAGCCTTCGCAGACCGCGCTATTGATGAACACCCGTCGATCGGGGTCGGCCCAGCGGCCGCGCTTGCGCAGGCGGCGGCGCTCGGTGGCGCAAGGCTGGTCATAGAGCAGGACCGAGACATCAGGATACTCACGCAGCGTGCGCTGCACAGCCTCGAGCTCGCTGCGATGGTGCACCGTGGTGCCCGCGGGCAGGCTCACGCCCTGCCATTTGGCAGGATCATCGCTGACCAGAGCCAGACGCTTGACACCTTCGGCGGCCAGCTGGGAGAGCGTGCCCTGAATGGACAGTTCACCATCGATAGGCTGGCCGCCGGTCATCGAGACAAAACCGTTGTAGAGCAGCTTGTAGGTGATCGGCACATGGGCCGCCACCGCCTGCCGCAGAGCCAGGAAACCAGAATGGAAATAGGTCCCGTCGCCCATGTTGGCAAAGACATGGCGCTCGGTCGTGAAGGGCTGCTGGCCCAGCCACATCGCACCTTCGCCGCCCATGTGCGAGACGGTTGTGGTGGTGGTCGGGTTCTGGAACATCGCCATGGTGTGGCAGCCAATGCCTGCCAGTGCTCGGCTGCCTTCGGGTATGCGGGTCGAGCGACCATGCGGGCAGCCCGAACAGAAGCTCGGTGCACGCAAGGGCGCGGATGACCGGATGGAGCCGGGGCCGGACAGCCCGGACTGGGCCGGCTGATGCAGAAGGCAGGCGCCATCGTCGGTGGCCAGCAGGCGGCGCAGCGCGGCCACCACCAGGCCGGGATGAATCTCGCCGGCATTGGGAAAGACTGCCTCGCCCCGTTCGGGCGCAAAGGTGGGCCCCTGAAGAAATTTACCCACGATGCGCGGCGCCCCGGCTTGGCCGTAGAGCAGATTGCGCACCTGGTCCTCGAGCAGCGGCCGCTTTTCTTCGACGACCAGAATCGTCTGCAGCCCGCTTGCAAACTGGCGCAGACCTTCGGGGTCCAGCGGCCAGACCAATCCGACCTTGAAGGTCCGGATGCCAAGCGCCTGCAGTCGATCCTCGTCGAGGCCGAGCGCGGCCAGGGCCTGTTGGACATCCTGCCAGGCCTTGCCCGCGGCCATGACTCCAATCTTTGCGTCGTCTTGCGCCCCGCCGATACGGTTCAGACCATTGGCCCGCGCATAGGCCAGCACGCGATGCAGCTTGTGGTGGTAGAGGCGCTCTTCCTGCGGGACAGGCCCATCGATCGGGCGGGCATGCACCCCGCCCGCGGCCGGTGGCAGACCTTCGGGTTCAGGTGGAAGCGTGATCGCCGGTGCATCGGGTGCGACAAAGACCGACCCGCCGCCTTCGACCACGTCGGTGACCACCTTCATGGCCGACCAGCAACCCGAGTAGCGGCTCATGGCAATGCCGTGCAGGCCGAAATCAAGCAGCTCCTGGGCATTGCCCGGATAGAGCAGCGGAATGCCGACCGCCACGAAGT
>JBEELY010000445.1:0-3599 GCA_041167925.1 Pseudomonadota bacterium
AACAAGGCCCGTGGGTTTTAAAGCCCGACGGGCTTTTTCTTGCCGGCCAGCACGTGCATGCTGACCGATCATCGGAAGCGACTGAGCTTGGGCGCGCCCTGGTGGATCACCGTGCGACAGGCGAAAAAAAAGGGCTGACGTGTTGTCAGCCCTTTTCACAGATGGCGCGCCCGGCAGGATTCGAACCCACGACCCCTTGGTTCGTAGCCAAGTACTCTATCCAACTGAGCTACGGGCGCAGAGCCACGGACTATAGCAGAGTTTTCATGCGTCAAAGAAATATCATAATGCGGAAATAAATTTCTCAATACGGTAATCCGCTATACTGCCTAGCAGGCGCAGCACTTGAACCACGGAGACCCCCCATGTCGGCTTTGCCCCAGCAGCCCGCCTCCAACGACCCGGATGCACTCGAAACCCAGGAATGGCTTGATGCACTTGAAGCCGTCATCGATCGGGAAGGGCCGGACCGTGCCCATTTCCTGCTCGAAACCCTGATCGAAAAGGCCCGACGCAGCGGCGCCTTCATTCCCTTCTCGGCCAACACGGCCTACATCAACACCATTCCGGTGGCCCTTGAGGCACGTAGCCCGGGCAATGCCGAGTTTGAAGAGCGGATCCGATCGTTCATTCGCTGGAATGCCATGGCCATGGTGGTGCGCGCCAATCGGCTCGAGCCGCCCGACGGTGGCGACCTGGGCGGTCACATCGCCTCCTTTGCCTCGCTTGCGACCATGATCGGCGCGGGCATGAACCATTTCTGGCATGCACCGCATGAAGGGCACGGAGGCGATCTGGTTTACTTTCAGGGGCATTCAGCGCCCGGGATCTACGGGCGTGCCTATGTCGAAGGGCGGCTGGATGAAGCACGGCTGCTCAAGTTCAGGCAGGAGGTGGATGGTCAGGGACTGCCGTCTTACCCGCATCCCAAGCTGATGCCCGACTTCTGGCAGTTTCCGACCGTGTCGATGGGACTGGGGCCGATCATGGCCATCTACCAGGCTCGTTTTCTCAAGTACCTGCATGCCCGGGGTCTGGCCGACACCTCCAATCGCAAGGTCTGGGTGTTCTGTGGCGATGGCGAAATGGACGAGCCCGAGTCGCTGGGTGCCATCAGCCTTGCCGCCCGAGAAAAGCTCGACAACCTGATTTTTGTCGTGAACTGCAACCTGCAGCGACTCGACGGACCGGTGCGCGGTAACGGCAAGATCATTCAGGAACTTGAAGGCGAATTCCGTGGTTCGGGGTGGAACGTCATCAAGCTGATCTGGGGCTCTTACTGGGATCCGCTGCTGGCCAGGGACAAGGACGGCATCCTTCAGAAGATCATGGAGGAAACCGTCGATGGCGAATACCAGGCCTACAAAGCCAATGACGGCGCCTTCGTGCGCAAGCATTTCTTTGGCAAGCATCCCAAGCTTCTGGAGATGGTCTCGCGCATGACCGATGACGACATCTGGCGCCTGAACCGCGGAGGGCACGATCCGCACAAGGTGTATGCCGCCTTTCATGCGGCCGTCAACCATGCAGGTCAGCCCACGGTCATTCTGGCCAAGACCGTCAAGGGTTACGGCATGGGTCAGGTCGGCGAGGCGAAGAACCCGACCCACCAGCTCAAAAAGCTCGACACCGGTGCCATTCGAGACTTTCGTGATCGCTTCAATATTCCCGTGCCGGATGACAAGCTCGACGATCTGCCTTTTTATCGTCCGGCCGATGACGCGCCCGAGATGGTCTACATGCATGAGCGACGCAAGGCCCTGGGTGGCTATCTTCCGCAGCGTCGTCGTCGGGCCGAAGAAACTCTGGCCGTGCCCGCACTTGATGCCTTCAAGGCCATCACTGAACCCACCTCCGAAGGCCGCGAAATCTCCACTACGCAAGCCTTTGTGCGGGCACTGACGGCCCTGGTTAGAGATCCGGAGCTGGGCAAGCGAGTTGTGCCGATCGTGCCCGACGAGGCGCGTACCTTTGGCATGGAGGGCATGTTCAGGCAGCTGGGCATTTATGCCCACGAAGGTCAGAAGTACACCCCGGTCGACAAGGATCAGGTGATGTATTACCGGGAGGACAAGGCCGGCCAGATCCTGGAGGAGGGCATTAACGAGGCAGGCGCCTTCTCCTCCTGGATCGCGGCGGCAACGTCCTATTCGACCAACAACCGGGTCATGGTGCCGTTTTACATCTACTACTCGATGTTCGGTTTCCAGCGCGTCGGCGATCTGGCCTGGGCCGCGGGCGACATGCAGGCCCGTGGGTTTTTGCTGGGGGGCACCTCGGGTCGCACGACGCTCAATGGCGAGGGTCTGCAGCATGAAGATGGCCACAGTCACATTCTGTCGGCCACGATTCCGAACTGCGTGTCTTACGACCCCACCTTTGCACACGAGCTTGCGGTGATCATTCAGGATGGTCTGCGGCGCATGGTGGGCGAGCAGGAGAATGTTTTTTACTACATCACCTTGCTCAACGAAAACTATCCGCACCCAGGACTCAAGCCCGGGCAAGAGGAGGGCATTCGGCGTGGCCTGTATCTCCTGCAGGAAGGCGATGCCGGCAACGGCACGCGGGTTCAGCTCATGGGGTCAGGCGCCATTCTGCGCGAGTCGCTCGAGGCGGCCCAGTTGCTCGAAAAAGACTGGGGCGTGGCCGCAGATGTCTGGTCAGTCACGAGTTTCACCGAGCTGCGCCGAGACGGCCTGGACTGCGAGCGCCACAACCTGCTCAATCCTGGCAAAAAGGAACAGTTGCCCTACGTGACGCAGCAGCTCGCAGCGCATGCTGGCCCGATCGTGGCGTCGACCGACTACATGAAGCTCTATGCAGATCAGATCCGGCCCTTCATCCCTCAAGGGCGCAGTTATCAGGTGTTGGGCACCGATGGCTTCGGACGTTCGGACTTTCGATACAAGTTGCGTGAGCATTTCGAGATCAATCGACATTTCATCGTGCTGGCGGCATTGCGCGCGCTGGTCCGCGACAAGAAGCTCAAGCCGGCCAAGCTCACTGAGGCCATGACCCGGTACGGCATCGATCCGACCAAGCCCAACCCGCATTACGCCTGAGGCTGCAAGCATGGCAACCATCGAACTGAAAGTGCCCGATATCGGCGACTTTGAATCCGTCGAAGTCATCGAACTGCTGGTTCAGCCGGGCAGCCTCGTACAGCTTGAGCAGAGCCTCGTGACCGTGGAGTCCGAAAAGGCCTCCATGGAGATTCCCGCAGGCAGCGCAGGCCGAGTCGTGGAGCTCAAGGTCAAGCTGGGAGACAAGGTGAAGGAGGGCAGTGTGATTGCGCTGGTCGAGCCGATTGCCGGCGAGGCTGCCGTGACCAGCGACGCTGCACCTGCCGTGCCAAGTGTTGCAGTCGAGTTGCCTGCGGCCTCAACCGGTTCGTCCACAGCGGCATCCTCAGCTTCGACAGTCGCTTCAACCTCGCTGGCCGCTTCAGCCCAGGCGCCCTCTCCAGCGTCGGTGACCGCTGCAGCCTCGGCGCCTGCTCCAGCGTCGGTGTCCGCTCCCAGCACTGCGGTCAGAACACCGCCTGTGTTGCCTGAGCCGGGCGAGGAGGCGCTGATCGTCAAGCCGCATGCATCACC
>JBEELY010000451.1:0-3380 GCA_041167925.1 Pseudomonadota bacterium
CAGCCGCTGGCACGGCCTTACACCGGCGAGATCCGTCTGATCAGTTCGGCCGACGGCGGGCAATCCTTCACGCCCCCGATCACCGTGCATGAGGACAGGCAGATCATTACCCACCGCTTCGAGGCGGTGCGCTTTGATGCGCAGGGCCGGCTGCATGTCCTGTGGATCGACAAACGGGATGCCGAACGCGCCCGTCGTGAAGGACAGGCCTATCGGGGCGCGGCCGTGTATCGCACGGTGTCGCTGGATGGCGGGCGCACGTTTCTGGGTGACCAGTGCCTGGCCCACCACAGCTGCGAGTGCTGCCGCATTGCGCTTGCAGAAGATCGGCACGGCCTGGTCGCACTGTGGCGGCATGTGTTCGAGCCCAACCACCGCGATCATGCGTTTGCAAGAATTCCGGCGGACGCAGACTGCATTCAGCCGGTGCGGGCGACCTGGGATCAATGGGCGCTCGATGCCTGTCCGCACCATGGCCCGGCACTGGCGCCGGACCAACAGGGCGGCTTTCATCTGGTCTGGTTCGGTCATCGCGATTCCAGGCCGGCCGTGCGGCTCGGACGGCTGACTGCGCAAGGCCAGCCCCACGAGCGGGTGGTCGAGATTCCCGACGACAGCGCGGAACATGCCGATCTTGCGTCCAATGGCCGTCATCTTGTGCTGGTCTGGCGGGGGCTTGCCGGCTCAGTGCAGGTGATCCGGGCCTGGGTCTCTGCTGACGATGGACGCCACTTTGAACTTCGCGAACTCGCCCGCGCCGAGGGCCGCACCGACCATCCCCGTCTGCTGTCCTCATCCCAGGGCATCTGGCTGGTCTGGAATACCGCCGCGGGCCTCCAGGTCCAGCGCATCGTCTGAAACAGGAGGGCCCATGAATCGCAAGCTACCTGCTTTCCGCGTTCTTCAGCCAGGCCGCCGTGCCCTGCTGACCGGCACCGGCTCGGGCCTGCTGGCCTCGGTCGCCTGGCCTGCGCTGGCGGGCCCGACACGGCCCGGGTCCGGTGAGACCGAGCTGGAACGCTTCGATGAAGAACGCTGGCCTCGGCTGCTTGAGCAGTTGCCAAGACCTGCGATCGTGCTGTTTTCGTCGATTCACTGCGCCAACTGTCCCGAGGCCGCCCGACAGGCCTTCGAGACCCGCAACCGGCTGCATCCGCGCGCGCCTCTGGTCGTGGTGCTGACCGATGGCGAAGAAGACCCGCAGCGGGCCCGAGCGAGTTACCGCTCAGTCGCTTCTCGTCTGATGATGTTCGAGGGTGTGCCTGCCGTGGTGCGTCGTCGGGTCAGCCCGACCTGGCGGGGCGAGACGCCCTGGTTTGTGCTGCTGCAACGCGATGGCGGCATGCACATGCAGGCCGGGTTACCGCAGGCCAGGCAGTGGGAGGCCTGGACCCGGACAGGCTAGCCGGGTCAGTCGGACACAGATTCGCGGCGCAACACCCGGCCCGGGCGCGCGTCGGTGCTCGCGCCCTGATGCCAGACGGCCTGCCCGTTGACCAGAACGGTCTCGATGCCCCGCGATGCACGCGTGGGATGCTCGAAGTCGGCCAGGTCGACCACGGTGTGCGGATCGAAGATGCACACATCAGCATAGGCCCCCAACCGCAGTTCGCCCCGATCGGCCAGCCTGAAGTGACGTGCCGATAGGCCGGTCATGCGATGTACTGCCTCTTCGAGCGGAAAGAGTTTGAGTTCGCGGCAATAGTGCCCCAGCACCCTTGGAAAGGTGCCCCACAGGCGCGGATGGGGATGGGCGTCCAGAGGCAGGCCGTCGGAGCCCACCATGGCGGCCGGATGCTTCAAGGCCGCTTGCACGTCGGCCTCATCCATTGAAAAGTAGATGGCGCCCGCCGGATGCAGCCGCCGCGCCGCTTCCTGGGCATCAACACCCCATTGCTGCGCAATATCGGAAAGATCCCGGCCGCCCGCGGACGGCTCCGCCTGGGACCAGGTCACCAGCACCCGCTCCGCGGAGTCCAGGGCATGGGGCATGAGGGCAGTGGAACTGGCCACGTAGGGATAGACATCAAAGGCCAGCGCTTGGCCAGCCCGCAGGGCATCGATGCGGGGCAAGGTCTCGCGCATGCGACCAAAGTTCTCGCGCCCTCGGCATTTGTGATGCGAGATCACGGTGGTCGGCGCGCCCGCCGTGCGCCCAATGCGGGCGGTTTCGTCAATGGATTCGAGGATGTGTTTGCCTTCGTCACGCATGTGGGCGGTATAGACGCCGCCATAGCGGCCCAGAGGCTCGGCAATGCCCTCGACCTCTTCGGTGGTGGCCGCCATGGCCGGCGGGTAGTACAGGCCGGTCGAAAACCCGATGGCCCCCTGACGCAGGCTGGTCTCGAGCAGATCGCGCATCCGGGCAATCTCGCTCGGCGTTGCGGCGCGCTGTAGGTCGTGGCCCATCACGGTCATGCGCAGGGTGCCGTGCCCCACCATGAAAGCGCTGTTGAGGGCCGGCCGGGCGGCGTCGACCTTGGCCGCATGGCTAGTGAAATCTGCGCTGACATGAGCGGGGTCCTGGGCGATCAGCAGCAATAGGGCGGGGAGTTTTTCGGCCGTGAAAGGCATGGCGCTTGCGCCGCAATTGCCGCAAATGACGGTCGTGACGCCCTGACTGGACTTCATGGCCATGGCCGGATTCACGATCAGCGCGGTGTCGTCATGGGTGTGCACATCGATGAAGCCGGGGGCGACCACCCGGCCTCGCGCATCCAGGGTGTCACGACCCCGCAGGGCCGGGGCCGCCGGGTCATCGTGGCGCCGGATGGCCGTGATGCGATCACCGTCGATGGCCAGGTCGGCACGTATCCGGGGCGCACCCGTCCCATCGATCAGGTCGCCGTCGAGAATCACAAGATCGTGGATCAGGTCGTGGATCATGCAGGGCCCGCAGAAAAAGAAGGCGCAGCGCGTTGCTGCCAGCATGCCTCGAGTGTATCGTCCGGGCGCCGTGACCTCAGTGCCTCCTTCCGCCACCTTCCTCCCTCCCGAAGCTGCTGCCGACGGTGGGCTGACGGTGCGCCATATGCGTCAGATCCTGATGTGGCCGCTGCAACTCATGCCGGCCGCGGGAGACACGCCTGTTGAACCGCCCTGGGAGCGGCTCGCGCGCGAGGGGGCTGCCAACCCCTGGAGTGAGCTGGCCGATGAATTCACCGCCGACCCGAAGCAGTTTCAGGAGCGCCATTACCGTGAGTTCGTGACTTTTCTGCCCTATGTCCAGCGCTTTTTGTATGGGCAGGGGCGGGCGGCGCATGGTCGGGTGGGTTATGGCGAGTCGCCGATCCGGATCTACCGCCGACATGATCTGGCCAAGATGCGCATGCATTTTGCCGATGGCGATCCAGTGGATTTTCAGGTCCAGCATGCCGACC
>JBEELY010000171.1:0-2650 GCA_041167925.1 Pseudomonadota bacterium
GAGCTCGGCGTGCTCGGCTGGAAAGACATCGATCGTGTCACCGCGTACTCGAAAAGTGCCCCGGGCAAAGTCGGCCTCGTTGCGCTTGTACTGCATTGCGACCAGTCGTTGCAGGATGTCGCGCTGTGAAACACGGTCGCTGGTGCGAAGCGTCATGACCATGGCGTGGTAATCCATGGGATTGCCGATGCCATAGATGCACGACACCGTGGCCACGATGATGACGTCGCGACGCTCGAGCAGGGACTTGGTGGCCGACAGGCGCATCTGCTCGATGTGTTCGTTAATGGAGGAGTCTTTCTCGATGAAGAGGTCGCGCTGAGGCACGTAGGCCTCGGGCTGGTAATAGTCGTAATAGGAAACGAAGTACTCGACCGCGTTGTTTGGAAAGAACTCGCGCATCTCGGCATAAAGCTGCGCGGCCAGCGTCTTGTTAGGGGCCAGCACCAGGGCGGGTCGCCCGCTGCGGGCGATGACATTGGCCATGGTGTAGGTCTTGCCCGAACCCGTGACCCCGAGCAGAGTCTGAAAGGACAGGCCGTCGGTGAGGCCTTCGCTGAGCCGCTCAATGGCCGCCGGCTGGTCACCGGCAGGCGGAAAGGGGCTGTGCAGCTGGTAAGGGCTGCCTGGCCAGGTGAGGGTCTGCGGGGACGTGGACGACGGGTGTTGCATGGATTGGGCCGCAGGGATGGCACCCCCCTGCGTGTTAGGATCCGCACCGCAACAACGCCGGCGATGCGAAGCCGCGATTATCGCGCCGACCGTCCGGAAAAGCCAGTGTTATGCCTAATATTTAGGCAAATTTTTTCGAAGAACGATCTGCCCCATGCGCATGTCCATCTTGCAGCCAAGGGCCAATTCCCCAACAAATTCAAGGACCTGATATGGCCGCTTCTTTGTTTGCAGCGCTGCCGATGGCACCCCGCGACCCCATTCTTGGCCTCAACGAGGCGTTTGCTGCTGACCCGAGACCGACCAAGGTCAATCTGGGCGTGGGGGTTTATTTCGACGATGCCGGCAAGATTCCCCTTTTGGAGGCAGTCCGGCAGGCCGAGGCGCAACGGACCGCAGCGTCCCTGCCCCGTGGTTACTTGCCCATCGAAGGCATCGCAGCCTACAACCAGGCGGTGCAGGGTCTGCTGTTTGGAGCCGACTCGGCTCTGGTGACGGGTAAGCGGGTCAGCACGGTGCAGGCACTGGGCGGCACGGGCGCCCTCAAGATCGGGGCCGACCTGCTGCGACGGTTCGTGCCTGATGCACAGGTCTGGATCAGTGATCCAAGCTGGGAAAACCATCGTGCGCTTTTCGAGAGCGCCGGTTTCGCGGTCAATACCTATCCTTACTACGACGCTGCCTCGCGCGGCGTGAACTTCGACGGGATGATCGCCTGCCTCGCCAGCCTGCCCGAGCGTTCGGTCGTGGTGTTGCATGCCTGCTGCCACAACCCCACTGGCGTGGATATCTCCCCGACGCAGTGGGCTCAGGTGGTCAAGGCTTGTGTGGATCGAAAGCTCGTTCCGTTTCTCGATATCGCTTATCAGGGTTTTGGTGACGGCATCGACGCCGACGCCGCCGCGGTGCATCAGTTTGCGCAGTCGGGTCTGGATTTCCTGGTCTCGAGTTCCTTCTCCAAATCCTTCTCGCTGTATGGTGAGCGCGTCGGTGCCCTGTCGGTCGTCTCGGCTGACCACGAAGAAGCGGCACGGGTGCTCAGCCAGCTAAAGCGCGTGGTCCGTACGAATTACTCCAACCCGCCCACCCATGGCGGCGCGATTGTGGCGGCGGTGCTGGCCAGCCCGGAGCTTAGGGCGCAGTGGGAGCGGGACTTGGCGGGCATGCGTGACCGCATCCGCCAGATGCGTACTGGACTGCTCGAGCGCCTGCAGGCCCGGGGAGTGAAGCAGGATTTCAGTTTCATCACCCGTCAGCGCGGCATGTTCTCGTACTCGGGCCTGAGCAGTGCACAGGTCGATCGCCTGCGCGAAGAGTTCGGCATTTACGCCGTATCGTCGGGCCGCATCTGCATGGCTGCCATCAACTCGCGCAACATCGACGCCATTGCGGACGCCATCGCCGCCGTGCTTTGACCTCAGCGTTGACTGACTGCGGCTCGTGCCGCAGCAGCCTCGATCCAATGGCCTGGAAAATCAGCCCCTTCCAATAAAGGGCATCTTGGTCGCCATCACGGTCAGAAACTGAACATTGGCATCGAGCGGCAGGCTGGCCATGTAACGGATGGTCGCTCCCACATGGGCGACATCCATCACGGGCTCAGGGCGCACGCTGCCATCGGGTTGCGGCACACCGGTGACCATGCGGGCGGTCATGGGTGTAGCAGCGTTGCCAATATCGATCTGTCCACAAGCGATGTCGTACTTTCGACCATCGAGAGACGTCGCTTTGGTCAGGCCAGTGATGGCGTGCTTGGTGGCAGTGTAGGGCGCCGAATTTGGCCGGGGCGCATGGGCCGAGATCGATCCGTTGTTGATGATCCGCCCTCCCCTTGGCGACTGGTCCTTCATGATCCTGAAGGCCTGCTGGGTGCACAGAAACGCACCGGTCAGGTTGGTATCGACCGCGGTCTTCCACTGCGTCAGGGTGAGATCTTCGAGGTTGACAGGCGGCGCGCCGGTACCTGCGTTGTTGAACA
>JBEELY010000178.1:0-3255 GCA_041167925.1 Pseudomonadota bacterium
TCCAGTGCACGCCCAGCGCCCGGGCGGCCTTGACGAAGGCGGTATGCAGGGCAGGGCCGTCGAACCAGCCCTCTACCCCCGCGCCATGGGCGCCGAGCGCCAGATCGTCGGTGTTGAGCCAGGGAAAGCGCTGCGCCAGTTGGCCTTGATCGAGCAGCTGGATGTCCGCCCCCAGGGCGCGCTGCGTCGCATTTTGCTGGGCCAGTGTGCTCGCCTGAGCCGAGTCGGCCAGATAGAGATAGCCGGGCAGAGTCAGCCCCAGGGCTGGCGCATCACCATCGACCGCGAGCACTTCTTCGGCCTGCTGCAAAAACTGCAGGCCGAACTGCGACAGGGCGACATTGACCGAAATGCTGAACTGCTGCCGGATAGAACTCGCCGAGCGTTGAGATGACGCCTGCGCGAACTGCGGATCCCGCTCGATCAGTGCGACCGAGACTGAAGGATCCATGCGGCGCAGCCACCAGGCCGTGGCGGCTCCGGCGACACCGGCGCCCACAATGGCGATATCAACGGACCGAGGGCTCATATCGGTTCAGTTCACGCAGACGCGTGATGATGCGGATGAAGTGAGCCCATGCAGAGCGAGTTCATGCAGAGTGCGTTCATGCAGACGCCTGCCGGTGCGCGTCATAGACCAGGCGCGCGGCCACGGCGTCTTCAACGGCCTGGCCGAGGGCCTTGAAGATCAGAGTGCGGCCCTGCTCCGGGCGCGCCACGCGCCCGGCCAGGATCTCTCCGATCTCGGCATGCACCCGTGCCCCCGAGTGGATGACGTCACCGGCTTCGTTCTCTGCCGAATGCCGCGAGTCGGCAATCACCAGATGACGCATGGCCTCGTCATCGAGTTCGCGCCAGCTGGGTCGCGGCGCGCCAATCGCACCGACAAACGCACCTTCTTTCAGCCAGGCCCCCTTGAGCACCGGAGTCATGGCATTGGTCACCGTGCAGACAATGTCTGCTCCCCGCACAGCTTCTTCGGCGCTGTCACAGGCGTGGCCATCGATCTCGGCAGCACAGCGGGCGACCCGGGCCGGATCACGGCTCCAGACGCGGATCTGCGAGACCTCGCGCACGGCGCGCAGGGCCAGGGCATGGCTGCGTGCCAGTGCGCCGCTGCCCAGCATGGCAACCACCTTGGGGCCTGGTGAGGTCAGGGCATCCACGGCCACTGCCGTGACGGCCGCTGTGCGCAACTCGGTGATCCAGGTGCCATCCATGACGGCCAGCGGGGCGCCGGTGGCCGGGTCCATCAGCACGATGGTGGCCATCAGCGAGGGCAGACCCTGATCGGCATTGCCCGGATAAAGGGTGATGAGTTTGGTGGCCAGGGCCTGTTGCGTGCAGGCGGGCTTGAGAAAGAGCATGCCGTCGTGCTCGGGCAGTTCGAGCACGCTGCGCAGTGGCTGCACCACTTCGCCAGTAGAGAGCGCGATCAGGGCCTCGCGCATGGCCGGCAACAGGGCATCGAGCCTGAGCAGGCGCCGCACCGCGGCGTCATCAAGGTAGAGGGTGGACGTCATGCGGCAAGGGTAGCGCAAGCGCCGCTACACTGCCTTCCCCTTGCAGGCCGCCACCATGTCTGTCCGCTCCTCTTCCGAAGCACTGTCGATTGAACTCGATGGCATTGAACTCGAGTGTCTGGCCCTGCGCGCGCTCTGGTGGCCGCAGGCGAAGACCCTCTTCGTGGCCGACGTTCATCTGGGCAAGGCTGAAAGTTTTCGTGCCCTGGGTGTTCCGGTGCCCGCGGGCCCGCAGGGGCCGACCGCGGCCACCCTGGATCGGCTCGAGCACCTGCTCCAATGCCGACCCGTGCAACGTCTTGTGATCCTGGGCGATCTGCTGCATGCCCGTGCCGCTCAGTCAGACGCCGTGATGGCGCCGCTCACGCAATGGCGCGAGGGGCGTCCTTCATTGCAGATTCAGTTGCTGCGCGGAAATCACGACACGAAGGCTGGCGATCCGCCGGCCCATCTGGGCATTGAGATGCTCGATGAGCCTTCAACGCTCGGGCGTTTCAGACTGCAGCACGAACCCCGTCATGCATGGACCATGGAGGCTTCGTATGGAGGCATGAGCGATCTGCATCGTGACGCGCAGCGGCCAGGGCGAACGTCAGCCTGCGGCGAGAGCCTGATGAGCTGCGAAGATCCCGGCTCAGGCATTGTCCTGTCCGGTCACCTGCATCCGGTCATCAGCCTGTCAGGTCGGGCTGGCGATCGGGCGCGATTGCCCTGCTTTTGTATCGCTGAAGACGAGATCGTGCTGCCGGCGTTCGGGGCTTTTACGGGGGGAGCGCCTGTTCAACGCCTGCCGGGCACCCGTTGCGTGGCCATCGCCCAGGACCGCCTGTTTTCCATCGCTGCATAAAGGCAGCGTGCGACTGCCCAGAGCGCTGAAGAGAGGCTGACTTCAGAACTGGCCGGCTCGAATCCTGGCCACGGTCGCATCGAGCAGGGCCCGGGCAATGCTCAGACGCGGCGGCAGCTGGGGCAGCTCATCAATGTGAAACCAGCGTGCATCGGCCAGCTCGGCCGGGTCGTGCCGCAATTCGCCGCCGGCATATTCGGCCGTAAACGCAATCATCAGCGAATTCGGGAAGGGCCAGCTCTGGCTGCCAAAGTAGCGCGGATTGCGAATCTCCACATTGGTTTCTTCGCGCACCTCGCGGATCACGCATTCCTCGATGGTTTCTCCGGCCTCCAGAAAACCAGCCAGTGCGCTGTAGCGTCCAGGCGGAAAATTGATGCCCCTGCCAAGCAACAGATGGTCGCCCTGGGTCACCAAAGCCATCATGGCTGGTGAAATCCGGGGATAGACCGTGAGACGGCAGCGGGGGCATTTCATGGCCCGCTCGTTGGCCGTGCGCTCGGTGGGCACGCCGCAGGCGCCGCAGAAGCGGTGGGTACGCTCCCATTCGAGCATCTGTACCGCACGCATGGCGATCGACAGGGTCTCGTCGTCAAGGGATCCGAACCAGTTACGCAGGTTGGCCGCGCGCCAGCCCGGAGGCATCAGGTCGGTGGGATGGTCATCGTCGAGTGCAACGGCAATATGGTCGGCTCCCAGATGGCGTCCGATCGCTTGTACCCGTGCAGCACGAAACCCCATGGCGCGCCAGTTGCGCCAGGGCAGGGCGCGAGGTTCCTCGAGCGACTGCACCAGGGCATCGCGCAGAAACACATGCGCGATGGCGTCGTCATGCAACTCGAGATTGAGTGCAGGTTCGAAGTCGTGGGGGGTGCGGATCATGGG
>JBEELY010000285.1:0-2718 GCA_041167925.1 Pseudomonadota bacterium
CGTAAATTTGCCGGTATTGCGCCGCAGGCTCAGGTCGAAGGGGCCAGCCGTCAATCCAGTGGCAAGGTGGAGGCGAAGGTAGACGATAAGCCGGCCGTTAACGGTGCCACCGACAAGCTGACATTGGCCAAAGGCAATGTGCAGGAGTCTCCCGCCGAGGATAAACTTGCCAAGGAGCGTATCGCGCGGGAAGCCGCCAGTCGAGCTGACGAGTTGGCGCGCAACATCGTCGAGCTGAACAAGTTGGGTACGAGCACCCAGGCAGCTGCCGCGTCCCCACCTGCTTCGGTGGCATCGAGCCCCGCCGCGCTGGCCGTTGCCAATCCTTTGCCAGCAAACGCACCAGCCAGTGGGCCAGTCTCGGCACCAAAAGCAGCGGCCTCAGCGACTAAGCCACCCATCAAAAGTCAATTCATCGACCGCCTTATTGATCATCCCCTGTTGCCCTGGGGTGCTGGCGCACTGATCACGGCACTCGCCAGCGTCCTTGCCTACCGCATTGGCAAGCGCCGGAAGGGCGCTCCTGATGTCGGGTCGCATGACAAGCGGTCACTTGATGCCTTCATGGTGAGCCGGCAAGACGACGCGCAGAATGCGGTGCTTGCGCCCGACCACCCATCGGTGCAGCCTTTGTTTGAATCTAGCCAAACCGCCGAAGACGTGCCACCCCGCGCAGAGACCCTTCACGAAGAGCAGCCACCGTTGCGGGACGAGCCCGAGCCAGCGTCAGCCGAACTGGAGGTCGATTTTTCCCTCGACGATGAGTCGAAGCAAGCCGCGGTGGAGGGGGAACTCAGTCCCAACGAACTGGACCTGGAATTCGATCTTTCAGAACCTGAAGCTCAAGCGCCGCCATCGACTGCGCCCGAACCCCTGCCGCTGGACCTGGGCTCGCTGTCTCTGGATCTGGGCGACGAGTTTCAGGACAGCAAAACCAACCTGACCGACCTGTCCGACGACCCACTGGAAACCAAGCTCGACCTGGCTGAAGAATTCCGTGCCATCGGTGACGAGGACGGTGCCCGCGCCCTGATCGAAGAGGTGATTGAGTCAGCCTCGGGCGATATGAAGGCCAGGGCGGAACGGGCGCTGGGCAAACTGAAGTGACGCCAAGGCTGCAGCGCCGTGTGCCCCGCGCCACGAGCCGAACGTGAGAATCGCGCTGGGCGTCAGCTACAACGGCCAACCTTACCAGGGCTGGCAGAGCCAGCTTTCCGGCCAGACAGTGCAAGACCGTCTGGAAACGGCGCTGGCACGCTTCACTACCCAAAAAACCAGCACCTTGTGTGCCGGTCGGACTGATTCGGGAGTGCACGGCCTGATGCAGGTGGTGCATTTCGACACCCCCTTAGAGCGCAGCCCCGCCGCATGGCTGCGGGGCACCAATAGCTTTCTGCCGCGTGACATTGCCATTCAATGGGCCTGTGCCGTACCCGACGCGTTCCATTGCAGGGCCAGCGCCCTGTCCCGGCGCTACGCCTACATCCTGCTGGAATCTCCGGTGCGGCCGAGCGTGGAGGCTGGCCAGGTGGGTTGGGCGTTCCGGTCACTGAATCTGGAACCGATGCAGCAGGCCGCAGAACTGTTGCTCGGTGAGCATGATTTCAGCTCCTTTCGCGCCTCGGCCTGTCAGGCGCTGTCGCCTGTCAAACACCTGCAGCAGCTGGCAATCTCGCGACGGGGCGCCTATTGGCGCTTCGAATTCGAAGCCAACGCCTTTCTACACCACATGATCCGCAACATCATGGGGTGCCTGATCACCATCGGCCAAGAGCAGCAGCCACCGCAATGGATCACTCAGGTGCTGCAGGCCCGGGACCGTAAGGTCGCTGCGCCCACCTTCTCCGCAGACGGACTCTACTTTTTGGGTCCGCGCTACGCACCGCATTGGGGTCTGCCGGATCGCACCCCCGCCTTCGACGCCCTCCCATGACCCAGACCTCCCCTTTGAGCAATCCTGTCATCCGCACCCGCATCAAGATTTGCGGCCTGACACGGGAATCGGACGTGGACGCCGCCGTGGCGGCGGGCGCCGACGCCATCGGGTTTGTCCTGTACCCCAAAAGTCCGCGCTATGTCTCGCCCGAAAGGGCCCTCGCCTTGGCGCGACGTCTCCCGCCCTTTGTAACGCCCGTGCTGTTGTTCGTGAACGCGTCCGCTCCTGAAATCATAGCTACAAGTGACCAACTGGCGGGGGCTTGCGTGCAGTTTCATGGTGATGAAACACCGGCCGACTGCCTGCTTGCTACCGGCGCGGGTCTCCGTCCTTTCATCCGGGCTGCGCGCATTCCGGTGGGGCTGCACGCCACCGGGTTTGATCTCGTAGAATTCGCATCTCAACATTCACAAGCCCAGGCCATCTTGCTCGACGCCCATGTCGACGGGTACGGTGGTGGCGGGCAAACATTCAATTGGTCACTGCTGCCTCCAAACGTCAACGCTCACCTCGTCTTGAGTGGTGGACTGAGCGCTGCAAACGTGGCCGAAGGCATCCGGCAGTTGCGGCCGCGTTGCAAGACGCTGGCCGTTGATGTGAGTTCGGGGGTGGAAATGTCCGGCCCCGGCAACAAGGGGCTCAAGGACCCCGAAAAAATCAACCAATTTGTCGCTGCCGTCCGGGCAGCCGACCAGCAACTTGCAGAGAGAGCATATGTTCCAGTACCAGCAACCTGACGCGGCCGGTCATTTCGGCATTTATGGGGGGTCCTTCGTCTCGGA
>JBEELY010000339.1:0-2998 GCA_041167925.1 Pseudomonadota bacterium
CATCCAGTCCTCTGAGCATTTCGGTGATTCCGGCGAAGACCTGCAACTCAGGATCAAGCTTCAGATAGTGAACCCGATAGCGATCAAGGAACTCGGGAATACGCTCTCGGTTCAGATCCGGAACCGCATGGCGAATCGCATCCATCAGGCCCAGACCGATCGTCCAACGGGCATCGGCCTCGCTCGGCTGGCGCAAACCAAGGTCGACCGCAGCGGCAATCATGGCGCCTGATACGGCACCCACCGAATCGATGATGGTGCCATCCCAGTCAAACACCACCAGGTCAAATCGACGCATGACTGACCTCGGCAAAGGCGTTGAAGGCCTGCGGCAAGGGGGCTTCGATTCTTTGCCTGGAGCCATCGACCGGATGCATAAAACTCAACCTAAAAGCGTGTAAAAACATGCGCTTGAACTCTGTTTTATCAAGTAATTTATTAAGCTCGAAATGACCGTATTTTTCGTCGCCAACCAGAGGATGGCCCAGGTGGGCGAGATGAACCCGGATCTGATGGGTCCGCCCGGTTTCAAGATCGGCCTGCATGAGACTGACCTGACCGAACCCAGGATAGTCGCCTTGGGCGAGGCACCTCAGCCGAGTGCCAGCAAATAGCCCCTGTTCGCTCACCCGGACCCTGCGCTCGCCCTCCGGGGTGAGATATCGAAGCAGCGGCAGCCTGACCAGACGGTCAGGCCCCTCCCAGCGTCCCCAGACCCAGGCCAGATAGCGCTTGCCGATCTGGCCCTGGCGCATCGCGTCGTGCAGGCTGGTCAATGCGGGGCGCCTGCGCGCAATGATCAGGGCGCCCGACGTTTCCCGATCGATCCGGTGCACCAGCTCGAGCATGCGCTCCTGCGGGCGCGCTGCCCGCAGCTGCTCGATCACTCCAGAACTCACGCCGGAGCCACCATGGACCGCAACGCCATCGGGCTTATTAATGACCAGCAGATGCTCGTCTTCGAACAGAACTGGAAATTCGACTGCTGGCACCCGTGTCCGGGGGCTTTCAGTTGAATCGGGCGCTAGTCGCACTGGAGGCACCCGGATTCGGTCCCCCTCAGCCAAACGCTGATCAACAGGTGCTCGGGCGCCGTTAACCCGAACCTCACCGCTGCGGACCACTCTGTAGATCAGACTCTTGGGGGCACCCTTGAGCAGGCCCAACAGGAAGTTGTCCAGGCGCTGGCCAGCATGGGTCTCGTCAATGTCGACCCAGCGCACTTCAGGCGCTTTTTGTCCTGCAGCAGGAACTTTCTGAACTTTAGCCGCTAACGCATTCATTGAATGTATACTTTCCACGTTGCGCAGCCGCCGGGGTGAGTCAATCCTGCCGGCCCGAGTCCTCCGGCATCATCCTGTCCATTGTACCGGCAGCCGTCCGCAAGACCCGAGCAACACAAGAATGCAAACGCGGCGTCGAATGTCTCGACGCGCGGATCAACGTGATATCGGCAAAACAATTTGCGGATGCGCGCCCTGCACCGGCCCGAGGGCCGTGGTGCGGCCCGCCGCCGCTCACGCAACCCCCGGCCATGGCATTTACTGAAGCACCGTCCCTCGCACCCTCGGGTGTGCGCACGCTGCCGGCCGCTCGCTGCAGGTTTTGAACCCTCGCGCCACCGGCGCGTCCGACGCTGTCGTTGATCCGCTGTCCTCGCGCACCACGCATCCGGCGCGACTGAAAGGATTCGGATGAAACGCATGCTGTTCAACGCGACGCACTCGGAAGAGTTGCGCGTCGCCATCGTCGATGGGCAAAAGCTCATCGATATCGACATCGAGTCGGCGGGGCGTGAGTCTCGCAAAAGCAATATTTACAAGGGCGTCATCACGCGGGTCGAGCCAAGTCTGGAGGCCTGCTTCGTCAATTACGGCGAAGAACGACACGGATTTCTGCCCTTCAAGGAAATCTCGCGCGCCTATTTCAAGGCAGGTGTCGAAGTTTCCCGCGCGCGCATCCAGGACGCCATTGCCGAGGGCCAGGAAGTCATCGTCCAGGTCGACAAGGAAGAGCGCGGTAACAAGGGCGCGGCCCTGACCACCTACATCTCGCTGGCCGGTCGCTACCTGGTCCTGATGCCCAATAATCCCCGCGGCGGCGGTGTCTCGCGCCGCGTGGAAGGCGAAGACCGCCAGGAGCTGCGCGAGACCATGGACAAGCTCGAAGTGCCCTCGGGCATGAGCCTGATCGCGCGCACGGCTGGAATTGGCCGCTCTGCTGAAGAGCTGCAATGGGACCTCAACTACCTCTTGCAACTGTGGCGAGCCATTGAGTCCGCTGCTGGCTCGGCCTCGGGCGCCTTCCTGATCTACCAGGAATCGAGCCTGGTGATTCGGGCCATTCGCGACTACTTCACACCAGATATCGGCGAAGTCCTGTTCGACACCGACGACGTTTGCGAACAGGCCCGACAGTTCATGAGCCATGTCATGCCCGACATGGTGCCGCGCGTGAAGCGCTACCGCGATCACACGCCCCTCTTTTCACGGTTCCAGATCGAACACCAGATCGAGACAGCCTATTCTCGGGTGGTGCCGCTGCCCTCGGGCGGCGCGATCGTGATTGACCATACCGAGGCGCTTGTCGCGATCGACGTCAATTCGGCGCGGGCCACCCGCGGCTCCGATATTGAGGAAACCGCGTTCCGCACCAATCTCGAGGCCGCGGAAGAGGTGGGCCGTCAGATGCGTCTGCGCGATCTGGGCGGTCTGATCGTCATTGACTTCATCGACATGGAGAGCAGCAAGAACCAGCGTGAGGTCGAGCAGCGGGTCAAGGACGCCCTGCACTACGACCGTGCGCGGGTTCAGGCAGGCAAGATCTCCCGATTCGGTTTGATGGAGCTCTCCCGCCAGCGTTTGCGCCCGGCCCTGAATGAAGGGACCCACATCACCTGTCCGCGATGCAACGGCACCGGCGTGATCCGCGATGTGGAGTCCTCGGCACTGCACGTGCTGCGCATGATTCAGGACGAGGCCATGAAGGAGAGCACCGC
>JBEELY010000412.1:0-6331 GCA_041167925.1 Pseudomonadota bacterium
ACGGCCGGCAGGTCCTCATAGTCGATCAAGACCTGCTCGGCCGCGTCCTGGGCCGCACGGGCCGAGGATGCGATCACCATGGCTACGGGCTGACCCACGAATCGGACTTTGTCCTGGGCCAGCACCGGCATGGCGGCTTTGAACTGGGCCTTGCCGTCGGCGCCGTTCAGAGGCGCTCCTGCGGGCAGTCCGGTGAAACCGGCTTCTTCCACATCGGCATGAGTGAGGACCAGCAGGCAGCCCGGGTGAGACAGCGCGGCCGAGGCATCGATGCCAAGAATGCGGGCATGTGCGCGATCGGAGCGCACCACATGGGCATGCAACTGACCGGGCAGGTTCCAGTCGGCGGTGTAGCGGCCCTGACCAGTGACCAGGCGAAGGTCTTCCTTGCGGGCGGGGGCGAGGGGAGGGAGGGCGCTCATGCTTTGCTTCCTGCTGCGGCCATGCGCTGCGCCGCGGTACGCACGGCGGCCACGATGTTCACATAGCCGGTGCAGCGACACAGGTTGCCAGCCAGGCCCTCGCGGATCTGATCATCGGTGGGATCAGGATGACGGCGCAGCAGATCGACGCTTGCCATGATCATGCCCGGGGTGCAAAAGCCGCACTGCAAACCGTGACAGGCGGCAAAGGCTTCCTGAACCGGATGCAGATTGCCCTGGGATGCGAGGCCTTCAATCGTGGTGATGCTGCCACCATCGGCCTGGGCCGCAAGGACCGTGCAGGATTTGACCGGTTCGCCATCAAGATGAACGGTGCAGCAGCCGCACTGGCTGGTATCGCAGCCCACATGGGTGCCGGTCAGGCCGAGGGTCTCGCGCAGGAGCTCGGCCAGCAGGGTATTGGCGTCGCAGTCCAGGGCATGCGACTGGCCATTGACCTTCAATTGGATCTTCATCGTTGGTTCTCTGTGAGGACTGGATCAGGCGGATTCAGGCCTGCCGGGTCAGGGATTCGAAAGCACGCGTGCCCATGACGCGCATGAGCTGGGCCCGGTAGGCTGCGGGCGCATGCAGGTCGGCATTGAGACCTGCATCGTCGATGGCGGCGCGCTGGAAGGCCTGGGCGCCTTCTCCGGCCTGAAGCGCTGCCTCTGCAGCCTCCCACCGGAACACGCCCGGCCCGGCGCCGGTGACGGCTACGCGCCAGCCATCGTCGAATCGGGCCAGCAAAATGCCGGTCATGGCATAGCCCGAGGCGGCCTGGGCAAACTTGGTATAGGTAGCCTGCCGGGGAATGCGAAAGCTCACCGCTGTGATCATCTCGGCGGGCTCGAGTGCAGTGGAAAAGAGGCCCTGAAAAAAGTCGGCCGCCGCAATGTCGCGCTGATCGGTATGCACGATGCCGTCCAGGCCCAGCACCGCTGCCGGATAGTCGGCTGCCGGATCGTTGTTGGCCACGGATCCGCCCAGCGTGCCGCGCGCACGGACCTGCGGGTCGCCGATGCCTTCGGCGAGTGAGGACAGTGCAGGCAGCGCAGTGCGAACCTGATCATCGCGGGCGACCACCGCATGACGCAGGCCGGCGCCAAGCCGCAGCCGGCCCTCTTGCATGCTGATCTGCTGCAGTTCGGGCAGACGGGCAATGTCGACCAGCGTGCTCGGGGCGGCCAGACGCATTTTCATGGTGGGCAGCAGGGTCATGCCGCCTGCGAGCAGACGGGCCTCGGGGTCGGCCTGCAATTGCAGGCGGGCGTCCGCAAGCGACGCTGCGCGGCGGTATTCAAAGGCGTGCATGGTGAGCGGGGTCTCCGGTGCGTCATGAATCAATCGGCACCATTGTCGCTCAGGCCCTTGTCTTTCGGCGTGATGCCCTCATCATCTCCTTGTCCGATCCGGAGGATCTGAGCATGCGATGGACCCGTTGGCTGACCCTGCTGCGACTGACCGGGCGCGATGCGCTCACCTTGTTTGCCGCCTTGAGCGATCCGCAGATGCCGCGACGTCTGAAAGCCGGGGTGCTGGCGCTTGTGATCTATGTGTTGAGTCCGATCGATCTGCTGCCCGACTTCGCTCTGATGCTGGGCTGGGCTGACGATCTGGCCCTCATGATGGTGGGCATTCCCTGGCTGGCCTCCCGCCTGCCTGAGGCGGTTCGCGAGCGGGCCCGTCTGCGCGTAGCCCGCTGGCTTAGAGACGCACCCGGCCCGCGTAACCCGTGAGTTCCAGGTAGCCGCGGCCGATTCTGCGGCCGGCCTGGCGCAGCGTCACGGCGCCTTCCCAGTAGGTCAGGCCTCGCATCACCAACTCCTGGTCATCCTGGAGAGGCTCGAGTTCGTAGGTTTGACCGTCGACCATGACCCGCTGGGAGACCGGCCAGCGCGCGCCATTGCGTACCGAGGTCCAGAACCGCACGGGCTCGAACACGACCGGCAGGCCGGTGCGCAAGCGGCCCTGAGGGCCATCGCGCAGACTGGCTTCGCGCCACAGGGTGCGTCCCTCGGCATCGCGGATGCGAAAGGCCATCAGGGCTCCGCCATCGTCGAGATTGATGCCGATCCAGTCCCAGCCCACAGCGGCCTCGCCCAGGATTTCGCTCGACCACTCATGATCGAACCAGGCCTTGCCGCGCACGCGCATCGATGGGGTGCCTGAGCTGCCCGCCCGTACCTGGCCCGAGACCTCCAGTTGCGCGCGGCTGTAGTAGTGACTGGCCTGAAGCGGGCCAGGGCCCTTGCGCGAAAAGCCGGCCTCGCCCTGCAACAGGGGGGCCGAGGGGGCCTTCAGGGCGAGTTCGAGTCCGAGCGCTGCGGACTCAATCTGGGCATGGTAGGTATCGGTCGCTGCGTCGCGTCGCAATCGCCAGCCTCGCACGCCGGTGCCGATCTGCACCTCGGTATCGGCCTCGGAGGCAGTGGCCAGCGCGGGCATGGCCCGCGCGCTGCGCTCTGCATGCACCAGCCTGCCCTGCTCGGGCAGGGCCAGCGCAGCATGGGCGAGCAGCAGTTGCCGCGGGGCAAAGCGGCTTGGATTGTCGGCCGGATATCCCGTGGCGCTGCGAAAGAAGGTGACCTGAAATCCGAAGTCGGGTCCGTCCGCCCGCGAGAGCCAGCCGGTGGCATACCACCACTCGGTCCGGTAGTCGGGATGGGCGCCATGGTCTCGAGGAAAAGCGAGTGCGCGCGGCCTGACCTGCGCAAAGCGTTCGTTTTGCGCTGCCGCAGCATCACGGCCCGCCGTCAGGGCCAGGCCGCCCGGAATGAGCATGCCTGCGCCCGTATGCAGAAGAAATCGGCGTGAAACCATGGGAAATCGGTGCGGATCCATGGGTCTCAACTGTCCTGCCGTACTGCATTGAGCGGGGCGCGTCCGAGCACCGGACGGCTGGCGAAAAAGGCGGTCAGAGAGGCCGCCGCGATCAGCGCCATTGAGGTGGAAAGCAGCAGGGGCCAGGGGAAATGCATCTGCATGGTCCAGTGAAAGGACTGCGGATTGACCCGCGCGATCAGCACCCAGCCGATCGCGGCGCCGAGAAGCAGTCCCCAGAACACGGCAACGGTCGTGCCCAGGGTGGACTCGAGCATGAGTTGTCGCCGTGCCGTGCCTGCACTCACGCCAAAATGACGCAGCATGCCGAACTCCCGCATGCGCCCCAGCGCATCCGATGTGCAGGCTGCCGCCACGCCAAAGAGTCCGACCAGCAAGGCGGCGGCCTCCAGGGCATAGGTGACGGCAAAGCTGCGATCAAAGATGCGCAGCGACAGGGCCCGGATCTCGTCGGCACTGCGCCACTGAAGGTCTTGCAGGGCAGGGCTGATCTGGGCCAGCCGCTCGGGCAGCCCTTGTACCGCCACGCCAGGTGCAGGCCACAGGGCCAGGTCGGTCACCTGTGCGCTGCCACCCAGCGCAATCCAGTGTTCGGCATCGATGGCCAGGGCGCCGTGCTGACGGGCGTAGTCCCGCCAGATGCCGGTTACAAAGAAACGCCCCTGGGGATCGGGTCGTACCGGATCCAGTTCGAGACGGCTGCCCGCTGCAAGGGCCCAGCGCCGCGCCAGGGGCTCCGACGCGCCGATCGGAATGAGCCCTTGGGGCGGGCTCAGACGCGGGCCGGTCAGGGGAAGATCGGACGTCGGGGCTGCAGGATCGGCATGACGCACCAGCAGCGCAATCGCGGGCTCATCAGGCCGAGACTGCAGTTCGAGGGTCTGCATGGCCTGCAGTCGTGCGACCTCGGGATGGGCGCGCAACAAGCGTAGGGCCTCGGGACCGATGCCCTCAGTGTCTGCGCCACTCTGACCGGCCTGGCTGGTGAGCCGCGCATAGAGCGGCGCCGGCAGCACCTGGTCCAGCCATGCGCTGACCGAGGTTCGGAAGCTGTGCACCATGATGCCCATCGCCGAGGCGAGGGCGACGCTGGCCACCACGCCGGCCAGGCCGGCTGCAATGGCGCCCGGTGTCTGTACTGCCCGGTGCAGGGCAAGCCAGGCCGGCACCGACGCGCCGTGTGGGCTGCGACGCTGCCAGGCGAGTGCCGGTTGGCTGAGCACGCGAATCAGGAAGGGCAGAAGGGCGATACCGGCCAGCAGCCAGGCCGCAATCGCCAGGTAGGCGGGCAAGGGCAACGCGAAGATCGCAGGCAGGGTGAGCAGCACCGCACCGCCGCCTGCGAGCGCAAGGGCCAGCACCGGGCGGTCGAGGCCGCGCAAGAGCAGATCGGCTTGCGCACTGCGCAGCGCGCGGGCCACCGGCATCATTGCCACGGCGCGCGCCGGAAGCCAGGCCCCGGCAGCGCCGGTCAGCACGCCCAACAGTCCGAAGCCCATCAGCGTCGCGGCATCGAGATGCAACTGCGGCTGGATGCCTTCGAAATAGCCTCCACCGAGATCGCCGCCCACCAGGCTCAGAACGCCCTGCGCCAGCCCGACGCCGGCCAGGACGCCCGCGATGGCCCCTGCCAGTCCGAGCAGCAGGCCCTGAACGAGCACCGCCGCCGCGCGCGCGCCTGCGTCAGCACCGAGCACCCCCAGCAGGGCCAGTGCCGGGGTTTGCCTGGCCACCGCCAGTGCGAGTGTCGAAAAAACCAGGAAGGTGCCGGTGAACAGGGCTACCAGTGCAAGCACACTCAGATTGACCCGATAGGCACGGGACAGGTTGCTCATCCGATCTGCCGCATTCTGCGGCGTGCTCCAGAGCCAGACGCCCCGGCCCAGCTGGTTGAGCGCTTCGGCAAGCCGGCTCGGCTCTGCCCCAGCTGACAGTCGAAGATCGATGCGGGAGAGCTGTCCGACTTTGCCGAGCAACCATTGGGCATTGCCCAGATCCATCACGGCCAGAGGCACCTGGGCTTCAAGGGCAGGCAGCGTGGCGCTCACCCGCAGGGCCACCTGCCCGGACGCGCCCTGGGCGAGGACAGACTCGCCCTGCTTGATCCCCAGTGCGCGCAGCGCCGTCTCGGACAAGGCCAGGGTATGGACCTCAAGCAGCGAGAGTGTCCGTTCGCCTGGCAGCAAGCTTGGCGTGACTTCAGCCGCAGACAGCACATCCAGGGCGATCAGTCGAAGCTTGATGGGCTTCTGTGAAGGGCCGCTCAGGAGGAGTTCGCCCTCAAGCACCGGACTGCTCTGCTCAATGCCGAGCTGGCGATCGAGGTCGGAGGCGAGCAGACGCTCCCAAGCCTGTTCGGAGAAACTACCGCGGACTGCGCGCAACTGGGCATGTGACTCGCCATTGATGCTCGCCATGGCCAGACGGAATTCCTCAAGCGCCGAACGATTGATCAGATGAATCGCCAGCGCCAGCCCGACGCCGATGGCGATCGATGTCACGCAGGTGAGGGTACGTCCGGGTGACTGGCGCCATTGGCCCAGCGCCAGCCAGAGCCACCACCGCCAGCCCTGCCATCGCTCCCAGCCTCGATGCCCCGGCGGGGGGCTTGGCGTGCTCATGCAAGTTGACCCAGACCGTCGAGCCGAATGCATCGATCGGCCTGTGCTGCAGCCTGTTCGGAATGGGTCACCATCAGCAGCGCCGCACCCTGTTGACGCACCCGCTCATCGAGCAGGGCCAGGGCCTGGGCTGCCGTGCGTGGGTCGAGGTTGCCGGTGGGCTCGTCGGCCAGAATGAGGCGAGGCTGATGCACTAGTGCACGGGCCAGCGCTACCCGCTGCTGCTCGCCACCGGAGAGCTCCTGGGGATAAGACGCTTCACGCCCGTGCAGCCCCACGCTGGCCAGCATGTCTTGTGCACGGCGTCGGGCCTCGGATGCGGCGCAGCCCTGAATCACCAGGGCCAGCGCGACGTTTTGCCACAGTCGCAGATAGGGCACCAGATGAAAGGCCTGAAAAACGAAGCCCACCTCGCGCGCGCGCAATTGGCTGATCTGAGCATCA
>JBEELY010000429.1:0-6458 GCA_041167925.1 Pseudomonadota bacterium
CGAACTGCTGCGCAAGGTGCAGGCCGCGCAATACGTCGCCGCCCATCCTGGCGAGGTCTGCCCGGCCCGCTGGACGCCGGGCGAGGACACCCTCGAGCCCTCACTTGATCTGGTCGGAAAGATCTGAGCACGCCCTGAGCCCTGAGTACACCTCGAGCCCCGCCCCCTGAAGGAACCGCCATGCTTGAAGCCCGTCTCCTGCAGCAACTGCAGACCCACTTGCAGCGCATCGAGCGTCCCGTGGCGCTGGTCGCCACCCTCGATGACTCCACCCCGGCCCAGCGCCTGCGCGGTCTGCTCGAGCAGATCGCGGGGCTGCATCCGCAGATCTCGCTGTCGATCGTCCGCGCCGAACAGGCGCGGGCCGATGCGGACGCAGCGGGGCCGGTGCGTGTGCCGTCCTTTAGCGTCGGCGCCCCGGGTGAAGCCGCCCGGGTGCACTTTGCCGGCCTGCCGATGGGCCATGAGTTCACCTCGCTGGTTCTGGCCCTGCTGCAGGCGGGCGGCGTGGCGCCGCGGTTCGATGAGGCGCTGATCGAACGTGCCCGCGGTCTGCAGGGCGAGAAGGTGTTCGAGACCTTCATCTCGTTGTCCTGCCAGAACTGCCCCGAAGTGGTTCAGGCCTTGAACGCGCTGGCCGCGCTCAACCCCGGCGTGCGGCACACCATGATCGACGGCGCACTCTTTCAGGACAAGGTGAAGGCTCGCAACATCCTGGCCGTGCCCACGGTCTTGCTGAACGGCCAGGTGTTTGCCCAGGGCCGCATGGGTCTGGAGGGCATCCTCGCCCGTCTCGATACCGAAGGGCAAGCACGGGCCGCCCAATCACTGTCGGCCAGGGAGCGATTTGATGTGCTGGTGGTCGGGGGTGGCCCTGCGGGGGCGTCGGCAGCCATCTATGCCGCCCGTAAAGGCATCCGCACCGGCATCGTGGCCGAGCGCTTCGGCGGGCAGGTGCAGGACACGCTGGCCATCGAGAACTTCATTTCGGTGCAGGAAACCGAAGGGCCCAAGCTGGCCCGCGCTCTGGAGGCCCATGTCCGGCAATACGGCGTCGATCTGATGACCGGGCAGCGGGCGGCTGCACTCATCCCGCCATCCAGGCCAGGAGACGACCTGGTGCTGAAGCTCGAAAGCGGCGCAGCGCTGCGCGCGCGCAGCCTTGTGCTGGCCACCGGCGCGCGCTGGCGCATGCTGGATGTGCCCGGTGAAGAGCGCTACCGCAACCGCGGCGTGGCCTATTGCCCGCATTGCGACGGGCCGCTCTTCAAGGGGCAGCAGGTGGCTGTTGCGGGCGGAGGCAACTCGGGCGTCGAAGCGGCCATTGATCTGGCCGGTCTTGTGGAACAAGTCACGCTGCTTGAATTCGGTGACGCCCTGCGGGCTGATGCCGTCTTGCAGGAGCGGCTTGCAAGCCTGCCCAATGTCCGGGTGATTGTGCAGGCGCAGACCACCGAAGTGATCGGCGACGGCCAGCGCATGACAGGCCTGCGCTACACCGATCGTGCGAGTGGCATCTCGCATGAACTCAAGGTGGCGGGTGTCTTTGTGCAGATCGGGCTGGTGCCCAATACGGAGTGGCTCAAGGGCACCCTGGCCCTGAATGCGCGCGGGGAGATCGAAATCGACGCACGCGGCCAAACCTCCTTGCCCGGGGTGTTTGCGGCAGGCGATGCAAGCACGGTGCCCTACAAGCAGATCGTGATCGCCAGCGGCGAAGGCGCGAAGGCGGCGCTGGGCGCCTTCGACCACCTGATCAGGACGCCGGACCTCTCGAACGAGAGGTCACGGCGGGCCGCGTGAGGCAGGCCCTTGGCTGACGCGGGCGCCCTGAAGGCGTCCGCGTCCAGCCTTACAGACGCTCGATGATGGTCACGTTGGCCATGCCACCGCCCTCGCACATGGTCTGCAGACCAAAGCGCTTGTTGCGGTTTTTCAGGGCATAGACCAGAGTGGTCATGAGCTTGGCGCCCGAGCCGCCCAGCGGATGGCCCAGCGCGATCGCACCGCCATTGACGTTCAGGCGCTCACGATCGGCACCGGTGTACTGCAGCCAGGCCACTGGCACCGAGGCGAAGGCCTCGTTGACCTCGAAGAGATCGATGTCGTCGATCTTCATGCCGCACTTTTTGAGCGCGCGCTCGGTGGCAGGCAGGGGCGCCTCGAGCATGATCACCGGGTCGTGGCCGATCAGGGTCATGTGGTGCACCCGCGCCATGGGCGTGAGGTTGAACTCCTTGAGCGCCTGTTCGCTCACCACCATCACGGCCGCAGCACCGTCGCAGATCTGGCTGGCCGAGGCCGCAGTGAGCATGCCGCCTTCCTGAATCAGCTTGACGCCCGAAATGCTCTCGATCGAGGCGTCGTAGCGGATGCCTTCGTCGGTCAGATGCTGATCATCGGTGAGGACACCGTCGGCGGTCTTGATCCGCACCGGGATGATCTCGTCCCTGAAGGCGCCCGACTGCGTGGCCGCAATCGCCCGCTGATGGCTCGACAGGGCGTACTCGTCGAGCTGGCTGCGAGTCAGGTTGTACTTCTTGGCCATCATTTCAGCGCCCATGAACTGGCTGAAATCCGGCCCGGGATAACGGCTGCGAATGTTGGGGCTCATGTAGTGGCCCATGCCATTCTTGAAAGGCAGCACCGAGGGGGTGCCCATGGGCACACGGGTCATGCTCTCGACACCGGCCGCAATCACGATGTCCATGGTGCCCGACATGACCGCCTGGGCGGCGAACTGCACCGCCTGCTGCGACGAGCCACACTGACGGTCCACCGAGGTGGCCGGCACGCTTTCGGGCAGGCTGGAGGCCAGCACCGCATTGCGGCCCACATTGGCCGACTGCTCGCCCGCCTGACCGACGCAACCCATGATCACGTCATCTACGCGCGCCGGATCGATGCCGCTGCGGGCCACGATCGCGTCGAGGACCTGGGCTGCCAGATCGGCAGGATGCCAACCCGCCAGACGACCGCCCTTGCGGCCTCCGGCAGTACGTGCAGCGGCGACAAGATAGGCTTCAGCCATGATGTGTTCTCCTTGCAGGATTGATGGGTAAGTGAACCAGCCTGAAATGCTCAGCCACAAGGTTTTAGCACACGCCCCCCAAACCCTGTCCGCACCGACACAAGAATTGGAGCCCGCCATGCCGTCCACGTCACCCGCCGATACGCCGCCCCTGCTCGAGCTGAGCGGTGCCTGCGCCCGGATCATTCTGAATCGACCCGGGCAGCACAACCGGATCGATCCCGAGGACATCCCCGTGTTGCAGGCGCATCTCGATGCCGCGCAAGCCGACTCCGCTGTCCGGGTGGTGGTCTTCTCGGGCCGAGGCCCCAAGACCTTCAGTTCGGGCTACACGCTGCAGGCCATTCGGGCCACCATGACCGGACGCCAGTTCGAGGCACTCCTCGATCGCATCGAAGCCCTGCCGCTGCCTACGGTGGCGGCCATCCACGGCGGGGTCTATGGCGGGGCGACCGACCTGGCCCTGTGCTGCGACCTGAGGGTGGGCGTGACCACCTCACGCATGTTCATGCCCGCCGCAAAATTCGGGCTGCACTATTACCCCGGTGGTATGCGCCGTTACGTGGAGCGACTGGGTCTGACCGCCGCCACGCGCCTATTCCTCACCGCCGACACGTTGCAGGCCGATGAGATGCTGCGCATCGGCTTTCTGACGCAGTGCGTGGCGCCAGAAGCGCTCGAGTCCACCGTGCAGCATCTGATCGGTCTGTTTGCTGCCAACGAACCCCAGGCCATGGCAGCGATGAAACGCAGCCTGAGCGAACTGGCTCGCGCACCCGCCGACAGTTCGGCCATTGAACGACGCTATCTGGACTCGCTGCAGTCGCAGGCCCTGGCCGAGCGGCTCAAGGCCCTGCTGGGCTGAGGCCGCCCGCCGCTTCTACACCTGAAGCGGCCGGGACGGCGAGGCCTGGCTTGCCGCCGCTGCTTATCGAAACGGCCGGCTGGCCATCGCGAGCCAGCTCGCACCCACGCAGACCAGCGCGCCCGTACTCAGCACCACCCGCAGCGTCATGAACCAGGCGGGCACCGGCGTGCCCCGATAGAGCCGCCAGTCGATCAGCAGGGCCAGCAGCAGGCCGACGAACAGCCCGGGAATCGCCACTCGGACGCCATAGAGCGTCAGGATCCAGGCAGCGATCGAGGGCAGCACGCTCCAGATCAGCCGGGTGACGGCAGCCCCGTCGGTGATTTCGGACCGGGCCAGAACGACGCCCCAGTGCAGGGCACCGAGAAAGGTGAAGATCGCCGCGGCATAGTGGGCCTGGGCCTTGAGCACGCCGCCCAGCTCGGCAGGGGGCGTCAGCCACGAAAACAGGGCCAGCGTAAAAAACGGCAGCAGGCCAGCCAGGCCGAGGATCCAGGCAAACCTTTGGGTTGCAGGAATATCGCGAGATTCAGTCATGAGAGGGAGTGCAGCTCAGCGCGCGCAGAACCGGTAAATGGCCTGGGTGCTACGCAAGGCTGCAAGCCAGCCGACCGGCCTGCCAGCGGCCAGCAAGGCCCGGTGGGTGACCTTGAGGCCGAGTTGCGCGAGCAGGTCTTCGAAATCGCGGGGCGTGGCCAGGTGCAGATTGGGGGTGTCATACCACTGGTAGGGCATCTCGCTTGAGACCGGCATGCGGCCGCGAAGAATGGACCAGGCATGGCTCCAGTGACCAAAATTCGGAAAGGACACAATGCCGGCGGCGCCAATCTGGCTCATCTCGCGTAGCACCTGCTCGGTATGCTGGGTCGCCTGAATCGCCATGGACAGCACCACCACATCAAAGCGATTGGCCGAGAACATGCCCAGGCCGGCCTCGATGTTCTGCTGGATCACATCCACCCCGCGGCGGGCACAGGCCAGCACCTGGGCATCGGCAATCTCCACGCCATAGCCGCTGCAACGCTTGTGACGCTGCAAGTGATCGAGCAGCACGCCGTCGCCGCAGCCCAGATCAAGAACCTGCGAGCCCGGATTGATCCAGTCTGCGATCACCGCCAGATCCGGGCGCAGGCTGACCGATTGCAAGGTATTCATGCCGACGCTCCAGGCATCGTCTTTGCGGCCGCACTCAGCGCAGACGCGGACGGTGCATCCGGCAGAGCCAGGCTCAGATCGTGGCTCAGACCCACCTGCGCCGCAATGCGATCGAACCAGGCCCGCACCAGCGCGTGATAGCGGCTATCGTCGAGCAGGAAGGCGTCATGGCCATGCGGCGCATCGATCTCGGCATAGCTCACACGACGTCGATTGGCGAGCAGTGCCTGAACGATCTCGCGGCTGCGGTCGGGCGCAAAGCGCCAGTCGGTCGTGAACGAGGCCAGATAGAAGTCGCAGGTCGCGGGCGCCAGGGCCGCGGCCAGATCGCCTTCGTGGCGACGGGCCGGGTCGAAATAGTCGAGCGCGCGAGTGATCAGCAGGTAGGTGTTCGCATCGAAATACTTCGAGAACTTCTCGCCCTGATAGCGCAGATAAGACTCGATCTCGAACTCGACATCGAAGGTGAACTGATACTCGCTGCGCAGCGCGGTATCGCGGGCATGCTGGCGCAATGTACGGCCGAACTTCTCGGCCATGACATCGTCCGACAGATAGGTGATGTGCCCGATCATGCGGGCCACCTGCAGGCCCCGCGAGGGCACTACGCCATGGTCATAAAAGCGTCCGCCGTAAAACTCGGGGTCGGTGATGATCGCCCGTCGGGCCACTTCATTGAAGGCAATGTTCTGAGCCGAGAGCTTGGGGGCGGTGGCAATCGCAATGCAGGCACCCAGTCGCTGCGGATAAAGCATGCTCCAGGCCAGGGCCTGCATGCCGCCGAGCGATCCGCCGATCACGGCGGCAAAGCGCTCAATGCCCAGCACATCGGCCAGGCGGGCCTGCGCCCGTACCCAGTCCTCGACCGTAACCACCGGAAAATCCGGCCCATAGGCCCGTCCGGTGGCCGGATTGATGGACATGGGGCCGGTCGAGCCGAAGCACGAGCCCAGGTTATTGACCCCCACCACAAAAACACGACGGGTATCGAGCGGCTTGCCCGGACCCACCAGGTTGTCCCACCAGCCGGTGTCCTGCGGATCGCTGGCACTCTGACCGGCGACATGGTGCGAAGCATTGAGGGCGTGACAGACCAGCACCGCATTGCTGCGTTGCGGGTTCAGACGGCCATAGGTCTCGTAGACCAGCTCATAGCCGCCGATGGCGGTGCCACTTTCGAGGGGCAGAACCTCCTCGAAACGGTGGCGTTGGGGGGTCACGACCCCGACCGATGCGGTCATGTCAGACACAGGAAGCGCTGTTCACAGAGGGTGCTGTTGAGCAGCACGGCAACAAGGCAAGCCGCGCACCTTAGCCGGCGTAACGCGCCAGTGTCAACGCAGACCCTTTGCAGGACCTGCCCAGGCCACGCTGCAGCATCCGACTGCAGCGCCAGGGCAGATC
>JBEELY010000221.1:0-7582 GCA_041167925.1 Pseudomonadota bacterium
GCGCAGTCATTGCCCAGGGCGAGCATGTCCTGCTGGCAGTCGGCCGTGAGCAGACCCGCCTGGACGAACTCCTCAGCGCGGTGCCCGCCAAGGCCATGCTGCCAGCCGTGGCGGTCGCCTGGGCCTTGGGTTTTACGCCCGAAAAGATCCGCACGGTCCTGCTGGCTGCAGCCGGACACCTCCCCGAACCCCACCTCGCCGTCGCACGGCTCGCCGAGCCGGCACTCTGATCCCCCATGGAAATTTCCCGTATCCGCGCCCTGCGCGGGCCTCACCTTTGGTGCCGTCAGACGGCGATCGAAGCCGTCGTGCATTGCTCGCCCCAAGACAACGATCCGCAGCAACGATCAGCAGTCTTCACGGGGCTGGCGCGCATTCTTCCCGATCTCGAAAGCTGGTTTAACACCGTCGGCCAAGGGGCTGACTTGGCCCAGACGCTGGGACAGACCGTGTTGTCGCTCCAACAGTCTGCAGGCTGTCCGGTACGCTTTATTCACCACGCGCCCACCGCACAGTCCGGCATCAGCCGGGTCATTGTTGAGTACTCCGAAGAAGAAGTCGGCAGGCTTGCTTTCGAGTTGGCCGAAGGTCTGATGCGAGCCGTGGCCGCCGGACAGCCCTGGGATGCCGCTGCCAACATCGCCCAATTGCGTGAGCTTGATGAAGACATCCGTCTGGGGCCGAGCACCGGCGCCATCGTGCAGGCCGCAGTGGCGCGTGACATTCCTTTTCGCAGGCTCACCAAGGGCAGTCTTGTGCAGTTTGGCTGGGGCGTTCATCAGCGCCGCATTCAAGCCGCCGAAATCGATCGCACCAGCGCCATTGCCGAGTCCATTGCCCAGGACAAAGATCTGAGCAAGCTACTTCTTGATGCCATGGGCGTTCCTGTGCCCCAGGGACGCGCGGTCAGCAGCTTTGACGAAGCCTTGCAAGCCATGCACGCCCTTGAGGGGCCGGTGGTCGTCAAGCCCCGCGATGGTAATCAGGGTAAAGGCGTCACGGTCAATGTGCTGGGCGAACAGGCCCTCAGCCAGGCCTGGGAGGCCGCCCGACAGATCAACTCCGACATCATCATCGAACGTTACATTCCCGGCGACGACTACCGGCTGCTGGTGGTGGGCGAGCGCTTGGTGGCCGCCGCGCGCCGCGACCCGCCCTTCGTGATCGGCGATGGCATCCAGACGGTTCGACAGTTGGTCGATCAGGTCAATCAGGATCCGCGGCGCGGCGACGGCCACGCCACACCACTCACCCGCATTCGATTCGATGCCATCGCCATGGCCCGACTGGCTCTTCAAGGGCTTCAGGCCGATGATGTGCCACAAGCCGGTCGCAAGGTGGTATTGCGCAACAATGCCAACCTGAGTACCGGCGGCACGGCCACCGATGTCACTGACGAAGTGCATCCCGAGGTGGCTGCGCGGGCCGTCGAGGCGGCGCAGATGGTCGGACTCGAGGTCTGCGGCGTCGACATGGTCTGCCAGACCGTGACCCGTCCGCTCGAAGAGCAGGGCGGTGCGATCGTCGAAGTGAATGCCGCACCGGGCCTGCGCATGCACCTGGCCCCTTCTTACGGCAAGCCCCGGCCTCTCGGAGAGGCCATCGTCGATACGGTCTATCCCGACGGACACAACGGACGAATTCCGGTGGTGTCGGTGACAGGCACCAATGGCAAGACCACCACGGTACGGCTCATTGCCCACCTGCTCAAAGTCTGCGGCCTCACTGTAGGCATGACCGACACCAACGGGGTGTACGTAGGCGACCAGCAAACCGATTCGGGGGACTGCAGTGGCCCGCGCAGTGCGCGTAGCGTGCTGATGCATCCCGATGCCCAGGCGGCCGTGTTCGAAACCGCACGAGGCGGACTGCTGCGCGAAGGCCTGGCCTATGATCGTTGCACGGTGGGGGTGGTCACCAACGTCGGACAAGGCGACCACCTCGGCCTCAATTTTGTTGAGACCGCCCAGGATGTCGCAGACATCAAGAGCATCGTCATCCAGAACGTCGCTCCCGACGGCACCGGCGTGCTCAATGCAGCAGACCCGCTGTGCGTCGCCATGGCTGAGCGTTGTCCGGGTACGGTCACCTTCTTTTGTTCGGATCCTGGGCATTCGGTCATCCTGGCGCATCGCGAGCAAGGGCATCGGGTGGTCTTTCGCCAGGGCGATGACATCGTCGCAGCCCAGCGTGAGCGCGAGTGGCGCTTCCCACTCAAGGACATCCCGCTGACCCAGAGCGGCGCCATCGGGTTCCAGGTCGACAACTGCATGGCGGCCATCGCTGCCGCATGGGGTCTGGGCCTCGACTGGAACGTGATGCGTCGGGGCATCGCCGACTTCGTCAGCGATGCGCGCTCGGTCCCTGGCCGCTTCAATCTGTTTCAGCACCGGGGGGCCACCGTCATCGCAGACTATGGCCACAATCCGGATGCCATCCAGGCGCTGGTGCAGGCCACCTCGGCCATGTCTGCCCAAAAGCGCAGCGTGGTCATCAGTGGCGCTGGCGACCGTCGTGACCAGGACCTGCGGGCCCAAACCGAGATGCTGGGCGCCGCCTTCGATGAGGTCGTGCTCTACCAAGATGCTGCCCAGCGTGGACGCGCCGATGGTGAAGTACTTGGCCTGCTGCGCGAGGGCTTGAGAGATGCGACACGCACCTCTCGAATCGATGAGATCCGGGGAGAATTCGCGGCCATCGACCTGGCTTTAGGCCGCCTTCAGGCGGGCGATCTCTGTCTCATTCTGGTCGACCAGGTGCAAGAAGCGCTAGATCACATCGCCCTGCGAATCAGCGAAGGCTGAACTGCGCTCGGAATTTCTTGATCCTTCTCAAAGAGAGCACGCGCCGATCCCTCAGCATCATCCGGCCTTCAACCCCATGAACCCGGATGAACCATGAAAACCGACAGCCAACTCAAACACGATGTTGTTGCCGAACTCGAGTGGGAGCGCTCGATCAACGCCACGAATGTTGGCGTTGCCGTCAAGGACGGTGTGGTCACGCTCAATGGCCACATTGAGACCTATGCCGAAAAGGATGCCATCGAGCGCGCCGCGCAACGCGTAGAAGGCGTGCGGGCGGTGGCCATTGAACTCGACGTCAAGCTCTCGCCCACACATCAGCGCAGCGATACCGAGATTGCTTCTGCCGCCGAAGCAAGCTTCAAGTGGCACTCACTCGTGCCCGCAGACCGCATCCGCCTGCGCGTCGAGAAAGGCTGGGTGACCCTGTCAGGTGAGGTGGACTGGGATTACCAGCGCCGCAACGCCGAGAGTGCCGTTCGCGCACTCACCGGTGTGGTCGGAGTGAGCAACACCATCACTCTGAAACCCCAGGCGGCCCCGACCGATGTGGCACAAAGGATCAAGGATGCCCTGGCTCGTCGCGCCGAGCGTGAGGCGCGGTCGATTGACACCATGGTGAGCGGAACAACCGTGACCCTGCGCGGCAATGTTCACACCTGGGCCGAGCGCGCCGCCTGCGAAGGCGCCGCATGGTCAGCCACGGGCATCTCCAAGGTGATCAACGAGCTGCATGTTGTGCCCTGAAGACCTGCACCGCCCCTCTCTGAACACGCTGTTGACCACGACCACCTTGGAGTTGCCATGAACGAACTGATGAGCTTTGACCCTTTTTCTTCGAGCCCGATCGAGGACACTCTGCGCAACATGATGCGTCCCTGGCGCATGGAGTCTGCTGAGCGGGCGCCCTCCATGCGCCTGGACATTGCTGAAACCGATAAGGACTATCAGATCAAGGCGGAGATTCCAGGCGTCAGCAAAGACGACATTGATGTTCGGATCGAAGGGAATCAGATCACGCTGAGTGCCGAAATCAGGAAGGAAAAGCAGGAAAAGGAGGATGGCCGCATCCTGCGCAGCGAGCGGGCTTATGGCTATGCCAGCCGCAGCTTCACGCTGGGCTGCCCTATGGACGACGCCAAAGCCGAAGCACGCTACGAAAACGGTGTGCTGACTCTGGCCATTCCGAAAAAGGCCGAGGCAGCGGGTCGCAAGCTGTCCATTCATTGAGGAGTCAGTTCGCCCGGGCCGATGGTTCATTTGAATCATCGGTCCGCGTGAATCAGCAGTCTGTGTGAGTCACCAGTCCGGATGAATCATCGACATAGGTGATTCGTCGATCCACTTGAGATCGCCGCGCCTCTACAGGAGATTCCTGCAACGAGGGGATCTCCTGTCAGTGACTACGCCCGACCGCCGTTTCAGTGAGCCCGCCCGCCTTTCCGATGCGTCCACAGCCTCTTCGGTGATTCCGCTGCCTTTCAGTGAGACAGTCGATCGGGCGTCAGCATGGCGGGGCAACTCACCGCGCCGCGCGTATTGCGTGCGACGGTCTGCAGCCGATCAAGATCAAGCAGCTCAACCTCGCGCTGCCTCACGCGCAGGCAACCCCAGGTACTGAGCTCGCCAAGCGATCGACTCACGGTTTCATGCGCAACACCCAGATGACTTGCGATGTCACGCCGACTCATGGGCAGACGCAGCCGCGTCGCCGACTGGCCCAGCGTGGCCATCCGACGTGAACGCTGCAACAGAAACCTGGCCAGACGCGCTTCGGAAGAGACCGCGGACATCACCTGTGCGAGCGATGCGGCCTGGGATAACTGGCGACTCACCGCGCGTTGCATGGCGTGGTCAAGCTCGGGGAAGCGCTGCCTCAAATCGTCGATCTCCTTGAGCGCAAGCGAATAGACTGCACCGTCTTCGAGCGCGACCGCACTGAAGGTATGGCGCATGCCCTGCAGCCCATCGAGACCCAGAATTTCGGAAGGGCCCGGAAAGCCCGTGACTTGCTCATAGCCATCATCACAGACCACTTGCGTCTTGAAAGCACCAAGCCGAATCACATGCAAACAGGTCGGCAGCAAGTCAGCATGGATGAGGGTGACGCCCGCCCGCACGCTGCGCAGTGGCACCAGGACATGCTCTGCACCCTGAGGTGCGTCTTCACCGAGGGTTTGAAGAAGGTCGTCCATGCGCCCGGTCATGCGGGGCGAGGCTGCCCTTGGCGTGGATCGAATGAATGGGCCTGAGCCCAGCACTGCAGGCAACGCTGACACCTGAGCCTCCTTTGAGGCTGCCCCATGCAGCCGCGATGCCCTCAGGGTCTCGCACGCCAAAGGCATGAACCATCGGCGCAGCGCCCTGCTCGGGATCGGACAATCGGCTGTCGCAGGTAGGACCTTGGGGGCTCAGTCCTCGAAGCGGCATCCGCGCTGCCGCAGGGCAGTATCGATCCAATCGATGTTCTGGGTGCCGTCCTGGATGGCGCGCATCATGCCCTCTTCGGCATTGGACTTTTCCTGGGCCGCGGCCAGGACGCTGGGGACCTCGTCGAAAGGGACGGCAAGCACGCCATCATCATCTCCAATGACCAGGTCGCCAGGCGTAATGACCATGCCACCGATCGAGATCGGTACGTTGATTTCCCCGGGGCCGTCCTTGTAGGGGCCGCGGTGGGTGACCCCTGCCGCAAAGACGGGGAAACTGCCTGCACTCAGGGTGCGCGCATCGCGGATGGCTCCGTAGAGCACCATGCCTGCCAGACCCCGGCGCGCGGCCGTCGCCACCATCAGTTCGCCAATCAGTGCGTTGGTGAGGTCGCCCCCGCCATCGACCACGATGACATCGCCGGGCGCTGCCATGTGCAGCGCCTTATGAATCATCAGGTTGTCGCCCGGCCGTGTCCGTACGGTGAACGCGGGGCCTGCCATGGGCGTGCCGTTATGCATGGGTCTGAGTGCTGGACCGGCCGCGAAGATGCGATGCATGCAATCGCTGACATTGGCGACCGGCAGCTCGCGAAACGCAGCCACCTGCTCGGCACTGACCGTACGTTGGCGACGACGAATTTGAAATCCGATCATGGGAGTCTCCTTCAGGACCGATTAAGCCAGGCCGAGACCCGGGGATGACGTCGCAGGCGCGGATAGACCTGCAGTGCATTGAGGCCATACACCGCCGAGCGGGTCCGGGCATCAAACGCCGGGCTCGCGTCGATGTAACGCTGCGTATCGTCGTAGGCATGGCCCGTGCGCGGGTCGATGCCCTGAACCGCACCAAAGGTTTCGGATGCGAAAAGAATATTTTTTGCAGGTAGTACACGCCCCATCAGATCGATGCCGGCCTGATGGTAGACACAGGTATCGAACCAGACATTGCGCAAGACACTTTCTTCAGGCTCGGGCAGCCCTCGGTCCTGGGCCAGCCCCCGAAAGCGCCCCCAGTGAAAGGGCACGGCACCGCCGCCGTGAGGAATCACGAAGCGCAGGGTCGGAAAATCCTCAAAGATCGACGAGGTCATGCACTGCACGAAGGCAGTGGTGTCGCCGTTCAGATAGTGGCTGGCCACCGCCGGCTCAAAGTGCGGATTGCAGCAGCCGCTGACATGCAGCATGGCCGGAACATCCCAGTGCACCAGCCGCTCGAAAAGCGGATACCACCAGTCCTTGTCCCACAGGGGCGGATCGCTCCAGCGCCCACCGGTGGGGTCAGGGTTGAGGTTCACGCCAATGAAGCCCTGTTCGCCAATGCGGCGATCGATCTCGTCGAGCACCACTTTGCCAGGCTTCACCCCTGCGGCCTGCGGCAGCTGGCATACGCCCACGAAACGATCGGGGAACATGCGACAGACCCGCTCGATGAGGTCGTTGCAATAGCTCGCCCAGACACGGTTGCTGGCTTCATCGCAGGTGTGATGGTCCATGCCGATCGCCCGCGGCGAGAAGATCGTGAGATCAATCCCGCGCTCATCCATGCGCTTGAGCTGTTTCGGCAGGATGCCTTCGCGGATTTCCTCGTCTGTCACCGCCGGTGGAGGCTCGGGTAGAGCGGATCCATGCGCATCAAAGTACACCTGCTGGCGCTTGCGGAAATCGGCCACCTGCGGCGGTGTGGTCGTGAAATGGCCGTGCACATCAATGATCATGACTGAGCTCCATGGGGCGGCACACCCAGTTCAATTGAATGCTCGCCCAAGGCCGGAGCAGCATGCCCAGGAGCAGGCCGCTCGCCATCAAAGGACACCGGCAGACCCACGATACGCAGGCCCGATCCAGGCAATTCCTGGAAGATACCCAAGGCCTCGGTCTGGGGCTGCGACTGCGCCTGCTCAAAATCATGAATCGGCGAACAGGGCACGCCTGCCGCCTCCAGACGATCCACCCACTGGGCCACGGTCTGAGTCCTAAAAATCTCGGACATCTCAGGGATCAGGTCGGGCTTGTTCTTGAAACGCAGGGCATTGGTGGTAAAGCGGGGATCGCTTGCCCAGTCCGGGCGGCCCAACTCCCGCGCAAGCTTGGCAAACAGTCGGTCGTTGGCGGCAGCCACCACGATCTCGCCATCCAGGGCCTCAAAGGCCTGAAACACCACCACCCGCGGATTGCCGGTGCGATGGCGGACGGGCTGCTCGCGGCTCACGCCAAAGCCCGCCATGAGCATGCCCAGCCAGCCGAAGGCGGTCTCGAGCAAAGAGGCATCGACCGTACAGCCCTGACCGCTTGAATGACGCTGGAAGAGCGCGGCAATGGTGGCCAACGCGGCCCAGACGCCGGTAC
>JBEELY010000447.1:0-3826 GCA_041167925.1 Pseudomonadota bacterium
CACAGCACAGCCATCTGGGCGGTGGGCTCGGTGCTGGTGCTCACCTGGATCAACATCCGGGGCATTCAGCAGGGCGCTGCCACGCAGGTCCTGCTCACCTGGCTGGAAGTGGGCGGGCTGATCCTGGTGTTTGTAGCCGGTATCGTGGCCGCAGTCGGTGGTCTTGGTGCATCGTCGCCCGAAGCCATCCAGGCTGCCCAGGCGGCGCAGGCAGCCGCTCCGGCCAAGGCCTTTTCCTGGGGTGCCTTCGGCTTTGCCATGGTCTTTGTGTTGCTGACCTTCGGCGGCTGGAACGAGGGCGCCTACATCAGCGCTGAGTTGCGTGACCGCGAACGCAACATGGTCCGGGTGATGGTGGGCTCCCTGGTGGTGGTCACGCTGCTCTACCTGGCCGCCAACTGGGCCTATCTTGCCGCTCTGGGACTCAAGGGCATGGCAGGCTCCAAGGCTGTCGCCGCCGATCTTCTGGGCATCACCTTTGGCAAGACTGGCGAAATCCTGATCTCCCTGATGGTGGCGATCGCAGCCCTGACCTCCATCAATGCCACCATGCTGGTGGGTGCGCGTTCGAACTTTGCGGCCGGCCGTGACTGGGAGGCATTGGGCAAGCTTGGCGTGTGGGTGGAAGACCGCGGCACGCCGGCCAACGCGCTGTTCGCGCAAGGTGCATTCGCGCTGGTGCTGGTGGGCCTGGGTCTGGCCACGGGCGGCGGATTCGCCACCATGGTCGAGTACACCGCCCCGGTGTTCTGGCTGTTTTTCCTGCTGTCCGGGCTGAGCCTTTTCGTGTTGCGCTGGCGCGAGCCCAATGCGCCCCGGCCGTTCAAGGTGCCGTTGTTTCCCGTGTTGCCTGTGCTGTTTTGTCTTTCGTGTGCCTACATGCTCCAGTCGAGCCTGGGGTATGTGGGTAGCAATACTTTCCTGGGCGTCAATGCCGCCTGGGTGGGGGTGGGCGTGCTTGGCGTGGGCGTGCTGCTGCTGGTCATCGTGAGCAGCCTGAGCCGCAAGCGCTGAGCCTGGGCAAGGCGTGAGCGGTAATCAAGCCGCTGGCGCCTCGCCGAAGTTGTGGTGCCCTGTGTGCCCGATTCAGTTGGAAGGCGGCACGTAGCCTGCCGCCTGGTCCACCTGCCCGCCAAAGAAGTAGCTTTCCATTTGCTGGGCCAGATATTTGCGAGCCCTTGCGTCGGCCAGGTTCAGGCGGTTTTCGTTGACAAGCATGGTCTGATGCTTGAGCCAGGCCGCCCAGGCTTCCTTGGAGACCTGCTCCCAGAGCCGCTTGCCGAGTTCACCGGGGTAGGGCGGAAAGTCGAGGCCTTCGGCCTCGCGCTCGAGTTTGATGCATTGAACCATGCGTGCCATGCCGCGGTGCTCCAGTGAGGTGAATGAGGGCTGATCAGCCGACCGGCTTGATCAGAACCTGCGATTTGCGCTGCCAGTTGTAGAGATTTTGCCTTGCGTCGGGCAAGGCCTCGACGGGAGCAGGGACGAATCCTCGCTTGATGAACCAGTGTTCGGTGCGGGTGGTCAGGACAAAGAGTTGACGCAGACCGGCCGCCCGTGCACGTTGTTCGATGCGCTGCAGGATGCGCTCGCCATCGCCCTGGCCCTGTACCGATGGATTGACGGCCAGGCAGGCCAACTCGCCCATCGCGGCCTCAGGGAAAGGATAGAGCGCGGCACATCCAAAAATGACGCCGTCATGTTCGATGACCGAGAAGTTGCCGATCTCGCGCTCGATGAGGCTGCGGTCGCGTTTGACTAGGGTGCCATCCTCCTCAAGTGGCCGGATCAGCGCAATGATGCCGCCCACATCGTCGGTGGTGGCTTCCCGCAGGGCCTCCAGGGTCTCCTCGACCACCATCGAGCCCACGCCATCATGCAGAAAGAGTTCGAGCAGCACCGAGCCATCAGTGCCCATGGGCACGATGTGCGCCCGCGCCACGCCGCCATCGCAAGCACGCAGTGCGTGTCGCAGAGTATCGGCCACGTCGCCAGGCAGGCCACCCTCCAGAAGCAAGGCGCGGGCCGCGCTTTCGGTGATTTCGCTCAGCAGATCGCCCTGGGCATCGCGCACGCCCCCATGCTCGGTGAGGAAGATCAGTTTGTCGGCATCCAGGGCGATGGCCGTGGCACACGCCAGATCCTCAAGACTGAGATTGAAGGCCTCTCCGGTGGGCGAGAACCCCAAGGGCGGCAGCAGCACCACCGAATCGTTGGCCAGGGCCTGCCGTATGGTCTGCACATCGACCTTGCGCACGAGCCCGGTCTCTTCGAAGTCGATGCCATCGACAATGCCAACCGGACGCGCCGTGACGAAGTTGCCCGAGATGACCCGTACCGTGGCATGGGCCATGGGCGTGTTGGGCAGTCCTTGCGAGAAGGAGGCTTCAATGTCCAGACGGATTTCTCCGGCGGCCTCCTTGGCGCACTCGAGCGCGATGGCATCCGTGATGCGCAGGCCCTGATGAAAACGGCTTTGCGCACCGCGCAGTCGCATCTGCTCATCGACCTGCGGGCGCGAACCAAAGACCAGCACCAGACGCATGCCCATGGCATGCAGCAGGGATAGATCCTGGACCAGTGCGTTGAGCCGCCCCGCCAGCACCAGCTCGCCACCAAAGGCCACCACCAGGGTCTTGCCACGGAAGGCATGGATGTAGGGCGCAACCGTGCGCAGCCAGTGAACGAACTGCTCGGGCGAGGCTGCAGGAAGGACGGGGTCGGTACTCATCGCGAGATTATAATTTGACCGTGATTCTGCAATTTCCAGATGCGCTGCCGGTGTCTTCCCGGCGAGACGACATCGCGCGGGCCCTGGGGGCCCACCCGGTCGTGATCGTGAGCGGTGAGACCGGCTCGGGCAAGACCACCCAGCTTCCCAAGATCTGTCTGACCCAGGGCCTGGGCAGTCGGGGTCTGATCGGCCATACCCAGCCCCGGCGTCTGGCCGCCACCAGCGTGGCCCGCCGCATTGCAGAGGAGCTGGGCACGCCCCTGGGTACCGATGTTGGCTACAAGATCCGCTTCAATGACACGGTGGGCCGGGATACGCGCATCAAGTTGATGACCGACGGCATTTTGCTCGCCGAGACCTTGTCCGATCCGCTGCTGCGGGCCTATGACACGATCATCATCGATGAGGCGCATGAGCGCAGCTTGAACATCGACTTTCTGCTCGGCTACCTGAAAGGACTGATCGACGGGCCGCGCAGCAAGGATCTGAAGCTGATCATCACCTCGGCCACGATCGATGCTGCCCGTTTTGCCAGTCATTTCGGGACAGCGCATCAACCAGCGCCGGTAATCGAGGTGTCGGGCCGAACCTATCCGGTCGAGGTTCGCTGGCGGCCTCCCGAGGCCCGCGAAGACGGAGGCCCGGCACAGTTAGCGTCGGCTCCGGGCATTTCGACTCAAGGGCCATCAACGCATGCTGGCCCGGCGCGCCCGTCGCGGGTGCAGGATGACGACGAGACTGATCTGTCCGCAGCCATCGAAGCCGGTATTGATGAGCTCTGGCGCGAGGGGCCGGGGGACATTCTGGTTTTTCTGCCTGGCGAGCGCGAAATCCGCGAGGTGGCCGAGCATCTGCGCAAGGCCTGGGCCCGGCGTGGCGCGCGCGCGGGTCTGGTGGGCTCGGCCGAGATTCTCAGCCTGTTTTCAAGGTTGTCTGCGAGCGAGCAGCAAAAGGTCTTTGCGCCTGCGGGCCAGCCCAGGGTGGTGCTCGCCACCAATGTCGCCGAAACCTCGCTCACGGTACCGGGCATCCGGTATGTGATCGATTCGGGGCTCGCACGCGTCAAGCGCTATCGTTATCGCGGCAAGGTGG
>JBEELY010000024.1:0-2696 GCA_041167925.1 Pseudomonadota bacterium
CTTTACTCGCAAAATCCCAATGCCTTCTTCGTGTCCGGTGCAACATGGTGCGGCGCGGCCGCTATGCGGTTACCCTCCCTCTTCCTGGACAAGGGTAGCTTTCCAAAGGCCATTGGGGGTGCCGTCATTGAAACCAGCGTCGGACTTTTGCTTTTCACTGGCGCGGTCTAACTTCTGCACGGAGGTGAACACAAACTGACCGCGCGCCATCACGGGCCTGCCCGAAGCTCCTGACTTTTTTGGACCTCGGTACGGATCATCAGCAGTCCACGGCGATCGCCAAGCGCTTGATTCGGCGGAGTTTTTCAAACTTGCTCAGTCAGGAGGTCCTGAGAAAATTGCAGTCTCTGCGAGGTCGGTGACCCGATGGATAGAAGCTTCCTTGATAGGCTCAGTACGCCGCGGATCAGAAAATCTGAATCAGATCAACGCCTTGCGAGAGCCGGTGTGAAGATAGGGAAAGTTGCAGAAAACAACTTGGCGGGGCAGGAATGATGGGGTTGCAAACAGCCTCCGGTCAGGAGGTTTTCCGTTCTGGGGGAGGGACAGGATTCGAACCCGCCTGCCGATCTTGCGCTGTTACTGGCCGATCCCCCTCGGCGTGCCCTCGTGTGGCACGAAGTGCCTGACAGGATTGATCGGTACGGCCTTACAACCCGCAAGGGGTGGCCAGACCTCGCGTCCTGGGTGCCGTGCGACTCGAATCACAATGCCCGAAACAAGACGACCAAGTTCAACAAAGCTTGACAAACGCTGCGCAGGTCCATAGACTGCGGGGATTCAGTAGCCGGCGTCAGGGCCCGATGGAAGTCATCCTCAGAAAGTACGGCAACAGCACCGTAGCCGTGCTCCCCCCGGCCGTCCTCAAGGATCTGGGGCTATCGGCTGGCCAGGCCATGTCGCTGGACACCACCGCCCAGGGCCAGATCGTGCTGTCTCGAAAGCGCACATATGTGCTGGCGGACATGATCGCCCAGTGCGACTGCAAGGCACCCCCGCCGGCAGACCTTGCGCTGTGGGACTCCGCCAAGCCCGTCGGGCAGGAAGTCTGGTAATGCCTGTGTTCGACCGGGGGGACGTGGTCAGTGTGCCCCTTGATCCCACCGTGGGTCATGAGCAAAGAGGCACCCGCCCGGCCCTGGTATTGACCACGAAAGACTTCAACAGGCTCGGCGACGTGCTGGTCGCCCCCATCACCCAAGGGGGCGACTTCTCGCGGCACGCAGGTTTCGCCGTCAGCCTCATGGGAACCGGATGCAAGACCCAGGGCGTGGCGCTCGTCAACAAGGTGCGGATGCTCGATCTTGCTGCACGCCAGGCACGCCGCATCGAGCGAGCCCCTCAAGCCGTCATCGACGAGGCGCTGGGGCGGCTGATGGCGCTGCTGGACTGCTGAAGTGCTACGCCGGGTGAGATGAGCTCGCCCGCAGACCCACCCGTCACCGCATGGCCGTCAGGAACTGATGGCCGCCTCCATTTTCTCGATGCCCTGCGCTTGCTGGCGCTGGGTTTGCTTCTCGTGTATCACGTGGGCATGTACTACGTGACGTGGGACTGGCACCTGAAGAGCCCCTTTGCGACCGCGGCGCTCGAACCCTGGATGCGGCTCGTCAATCCGTGGCGCATGAGCCTGTTGTTCCTGATATCGGGCGCAGTGACGGCCATCCTGCTGCAAAGGGGTACCCCAGGATGGCTCGGAGGCAGGCTGAGGCAACTGGGATTACCGCTGCTTGCGGGGGTGCTGGTGATCGTGCCGCCGCAGTCCTACTGGCAGGTGGTCGAGCAGATGGGCTACGGCGGCAGCTACCTGGAGTTCCTGCCGCTCTACCTTGGCGGCCATGGGGACTTCTGCAAGCCCGCCGGCCCCTGCCTCATCCTTCCGACCTGGAACCACCTGTGGTTCCTGCCCTACCTGATGGTGTACACGCTCGTGTTGTGGGCGAGCGTGCGCGCCGCGCCGCGCTGGCTGGAGCGGGCGGGCCAACGGCTCTCGGGCACGCTCTCGTTGTCGTTCTTGAGCCTGCTGGTCGCACCCTGGCTGGTGCTTGCTGCGAGCCGGCTCGCCCTGAGGCCATGGTTCGACGTCACCCACGCTCTCGTCGACGATCCTCTGGCGCATGCGCAGTACCTGCCGGCTTTCCTCGCAGGAGCGATCCTGGCCAGCACGCCCGGCGCATGGCCGGCCATCGCTCGGCTTCGCGTGACCGCATTGCTCATCACGCTGGGCACCTGGCTCCTGCTGGTGTCGACGCAGGGCCTACCGGCCCCACTGCTGCGCACGGCCTATGCCGCGCAGCAATGGGCAGGGGTGATCGCAGTCCTGGGTTTCGGCTGGGTGCACCTCAGCCGGCCCCAGGCGCGGCTGCGCGGGCTCACGAGCAGAATCTTCGCCGTGTACGTGCTGCATCAGACGCTGATCATCCTGCTTGCGGTGGCGCTCAGGCCGCTGGCACTGCAGCCCGCTATCGAGGGACCGCTGATGATCGTTGGCACCGTCTTGAGCGCCCTGGCACTTGTTCGGCTGTGCGAGACCGTCAAGCCGCTGCGGCCCTGGCTGGGATTGCCGAGAGACTGAACTGGCGGAGGGGGTGGGATTCGAACCCACGGTACGGTTGCCCGTACGCCTGATTTCGAGTCAGGTACATTCGACCACTCTGCCACCCCTCCGGGGTCTTTAGGCGGACCTGAAACCAGGG
>JBEELY010000252.1:0-2637 GCA_041167925.1 Pseudomonadota bacterium
CTGGCCATTGAGGACCTGGGCTTCGATGAAGAAGATGTCGCGCCCCGTGAAATCGCCCAGGTGGTGGTCGACGACCCCCTCATGACGCTCAAGGTACTGGCCTATGCGGCCACGCACCGCCACGCCCGCATGGTCACCGATGCCGAATCGGTCACCGCAGCCCTGCTCATGATGGGCACCGGCGCGTTCTTTCGCGACTTCACCCGATCCACCAAGGTCGAGGATCTGCTGCTGGGCGTTCCGGGTGCGCTCGAGGGTCTGCAAGGGGTGATTGACCGCTCGCACCGGGCTGCGCGTCTGGCCATGGGCTTTGCCATGCATCGGCAGGATACTGATGCAGAAGTGATCCATGAGGCCGCACTGCTGCATGATTTTGCAGAAGCGCTGATCTGGTGCCATGCACCGCAACTCGCACTCGAAATGCGGCATCGTCAGCGGGCAGACAGCACTTTGCGCTCGGCGCAGGTGCAGCGCGATGTCCTGCATGTCACAACAGCCGATCTCGAGCAGGAACTGATGAAGCTATGGCGCCTGCCGCCCCTGCTTCAGCACCTGACCAACAATCGACGGGCCTCAGAGCCCCGTGTGCGCAACGTGCTGCTTGCGGTAAGACTTGCGCGTCATACCCAGGAGGGGTGGGACAACCCGGCCATCCCCGATGACATGAGCGAACTGGCCGCGCTGCTGAATCTGAATCCGGCGTCGGTACGCAGTCTGGTTCGGGATATCGACATCATCGGAGGGGACCCCATCCCCCACGCCTGATCATCGTGGGCGGTCAGCAGGCTCACGCCTGAGCCAGGTCAGCTGCGGGCTCGCGGCAATCATCACCATGCCGATCAGGGCCACCCCATCGGGCATGTCACCACACACCAGCCAGCCGATCAGGACGGCCAGCAGTAACTGGCTATAGGACCAGGGTGTGAGCCGCGACGCAAAGGTCAGCCGGAAAGCCCGCGACAGCAGCAGATGACCCGACGCCCCCAGGACACCGAGCATGGCGAAGACCGCCCAGTCCCAGGCCGTGAGATCAAGGGGCACCCACCATTGGTCCAGCCACCAGAACGGCAGGCCCAGGGTCATGATGGTCGCGCCCGCCAGCCCGGCATAAAGCACCTGGACTTCGGGTGGGTCCGCCTGGGACTGGGCCCGGGTGAGGGTCTGATAGATCGCATTGGCCGCTGCGGCACCGAGCACCAGCAGGGTGCCGGTCAGCGGCAGATCGGTTCCGGGGCGAATGACCACCAGCACCCCGGTAAATCCCCCGGCCAGGGCCAGCCAGGTCACCCAGCCCGGACGTTCGCCCAGAAAAAAGCGGGCCAGTAAGGTCACCAGCATCGGCGTGGTGAAGAACACGGCAGTCGCCTGAGCCAGAGGCATGGTCTTGAGGGCCTGGAAGTAAAGCAGGGTGATGCAGACCATCAGCAGCCCGCGCAAGGCCTGGCGACCGGGATGTCCTGTGCGCAGCACAGCCACCCCGCGCGTGGGCAAAAAGACCGCGAGGACAACGATGAGGTGACCGAAGTAGCGAGACCAGGTCGTGGCCGCCACGGGAACGCCGCGCTGCGCCATCCATTTGCCGCTCGCATCGAGCAGGATCAGGCAGGTCAGGGCCGCGAGCATAAGCAGCACGGCCCGGCGTTCGGTTCGGGGCATCCTGCTAGTCTACCGGGCTCAACACCCCGATCTCGACACAAGGAGTGGCCATGAACGCACGCGATCAAGGATTCGAACGCGAACTCTCGGCGGTTGTCGCCGCACAACGCAGCGACACGGTGCGTATGCTCAGCGAACTGGTAGCCCTGCCATCGCTGCTGGGCCAGGAGGCGGGGGCCCAGGACTGGATGGCTGATCGCATGGGCGAACTCGGTGTGCGGGTCGATCGTTTTGATATCGACGAGGCTAAGCTGCGCAGTCACCGAGGATGGTCGCCCTCGCTGATTTCCTATGACGGCCGGCCAAATGTGGTGGGTGTGCATCAGCCCCGCGAGATCCAGGGCCGCTCGCTGATCCTGAACGGACATATCGATGTGGTGCCGGTGGGCAATGCCTCCATGTGGCGCTCAGCACCGTTCGAACCCCGACTCGACGGCGACCGGCTTTATGGACGCGGGGCGGCCGACATGAAGGCCGGCATCATCGCCTGGCTGCAGGCCTTTCGAGCCCTGCAGGCCCTGGGCATGGAACCGGCTGCTCCGGTCTACCTGCAATCCGTCATTGAAGAGGAGTGCACCGGCAATGGCGCGCTGGCCTGCCTGGTGCAGGGCTACCACGCCGACGCGGCCATCATCACCGAGCCCGGCGAGGGCCTGCTGCGGGCCCAGCTGGGCGTGATGTGGCTCACGCTGGAGGTGACCGGCATTCCTGTGCATGCCATGGTGGCGCACACCGGCACCAATGCCATTGATGCTGCCCGCAACCTAGTCACCGAGCTCAAACTGCTCGAGCGCGAATGGAACGAGCCCGCGCGACGCCATGCGCTGTGGTGTTCCCACGAGCATCCGATCAATTTCAATCTGGGCAAGCTTTCCGGGGGTGAATGGGCCTCGTCGGTGGCCACGACCGCCGTGGCCGAAGTGCGGCTGTCCTTTTATCCGGACATGAGCCGCGAATGGGTGAAGGAGCAGGTTGAACAGC
>JBEELY010000340.1:0-7911 GCA_041167925.1 Pseudomonadota bacterium
GCGGATCGGGCAGGCGTGGGCATTGCCAGCGGGGGTCGTCAATCGGAATGCCCAGGGCCTGCGCCATGTACAGGCCTGCCTCGTGATGCATGTCTTCGTGCAGCAGGGCGAGACGGTGAAAATACAGTGCCGCGTCGCTGTCATCAGCCTGCTCCAGGGTCTCGAGGCTGCGAGCGAGTTGGGTGCTCAGATCGCCCAGGGTCGCGTCGATGCCCGGCAGAGCGAGTCCCCAGCGGCGTTCATGCACCACCTCGGTCGAGCTGTAGAGCGTGTCGGCGTTGGTCCGAACCCCTGGGGTGCGGCTGCAGCCAGGATCGGCCGCAAGGCCCAGCGCACGCTGCGGATTGCGCACGGTCCAGTACTCCTGGAACCACCCCACATGGCCCAGTTCCCAGAGGGGCGGATTGAGGTTGGGGTGCCGCGGTACCATCAGGTCGTTCAGATGCGACCGGAATGCAGCGAAGAGCGACAGGGTATCGGCCCGGGCTGCCCTCAGTGCCAAAGCCAGCTCGGCTCGATTCAGGCGTCGCGCCCGTTCGCCGATGGAAGGATTGTGGATGGATGGATTGCGGACAGAGAGCATTCAAAAGGGCATCGTTCTGATCACGCCCGCTCTTGCCGATGCCAACAACGGTAATTGGCAGACTGCGAGTCGCTGGGCACGCATGCTGTCCCAAGCTTACCCCGTCAGGCTGGCAGCTGCATGGCAGGGTGAGCCGGCCTCGCTCATGATTGCCCTGCATGCGCGTCGCTCGGCCGAATCCATCGCCCGCTGGAAGGCCGCCCATCCTGGGGCGCCGCTGGTGGTGGTGCTGACCGGCACGGACCTGTACCGCGACATTGCCACCGATGTGCAGGCCCAGCGCTCACTCGAACTCGCCGATCAGCTGATCGTGCTCAACAGCCTGGGTGCCGATCGACTGAAGCCTGACCTGCGCAACAAGGTGACCGTCGTATTGCAGTCCTGTAGCGCCAGAAAGCCTGCATCCCTGCCGCGCCGGCATTTGCGGGTACTCACGGTGGGTCATCTGCGCTCCGAAAAAGCGCCCGAGACGCTGTTCGAGGCGGTGCGTCTGCTGCGCGATCGCGAAGACATTCGCTTTGACCACATTGGCAGCGCTCTGGATGAAGCCCTCGGCCGGCAGGCCATGCAGCTGATGCAGGATTGTCCGAATTACCGCTGGCTGGGCGCGTTAGCCCATACCCAGGTGCGACGCCGCATTCAGCAGGCTGGCTTGTTGGTGCATCCGAGCCACATGGAGGGCGGCGCCCATGTGGTGATCGAGGCGATTCGCAGCGGCACGGCCGTTCTGGGCTCGGGCATTGATGGCAACCTGGGGCTGCTGGGAGAGGACTATGAAGGCTATTTCCCGGTAGGAAATGCCGCGGCGCTCGCGAGTCTGATCGCCTCGGCCCGGGATGTTCCGGGTATGCTTGAAGGCCTGCGCCGGCAGGTGATTCAGCGTGCCGAAGCCTTCGCTCCTGAGCGCGAGCAGTCCACCTTGCTCGCGCTGGTCAAGGCCATGATGCAGCGTCACTGACAGCACTCCTGCCTTCCCAGGATTTCCGCCCTCGTTCTCGCGATCCCAGGGTTTCTCTCCTTCTCCCCACGATTTCCGTCTACGGACCACACGAACATGAACCGCCCCGAATCCCTCCCCGTCGAGCCTCCTCTGACCTCGCTGTCGCACGGCGGAGGCTGCGGCTGCAAGATCGCGCCCGGTGTGCTGTCTGAAATTCTCAAGGGCACCACGGCCCTGCCCGTGCCCAAGGAGCTGCTGGTGGGCATCGAGACCGCCGATGATGCGGCGGTCTATCAGCTCAATGACGAGCAGGCGCTGATCGCGACCACAGACTTCTTCATGCCGATCGTGGACGACCCGTTCGACTTCGGACGCATTGCAGCCACCAATGCGATCAGCGATGTCTATGCCATGGGCGGTCGGCCCATCCTTGCGCTGGCCCTGGTCGGCATGCCCATCAACGTGCTGTCCACGGCCACGATCGGCCGTGTGCTTGAGGGCGGCGCCTCGGTCTGCAGGGCTGCCGGCATTCCGATTGCGGGCGGACACACCATTGATTCAGTCGAAGCAATCTATGGTTTGGTGGCCCTCGGACTGGTGCATCCCAAGCGGGTCAAGCGCAATGCCGATGCCCGCCCGGGTGATGTGCTCATTCTGGGTAAACCGATTGGGGTTGGCGTGCTGTCTGCCGCCCTCAAGAAGGGCGAGCTTGATGCAGCCGGCTATGCCCGCATGATCGACACCACCACCCGCCTCAATACCCCGGGCCCCGAGCTCGCAGCCATTGAGGGCGTGCATGCCCTGACCGATGTCACCGGCTTTGGGTTGGCGGGTCATGCCCTCGAAATTGCCCGCGGCGCCAAGGCAGAGGTCCTGATCGACTGGGCTAGCGTGCCGCAGTTGCCCGGGGTTCGCGGCATGGCCTCGGCCGGTTTCGTCACAGGTGCCTCGGGTCGCAACTGGGCAGGCTATGGTCAGGATGTCCGTTTGCCCGCCGGCTTCGCCGCAGAAGACCAGGCCCTGCTCACCGACCCGCAGACCAGTGGCGGTCTGCTGGTGTCCTGCGAACCCTCGGCAGTTGATGCTGTCCTGGCGGTGTTCAATAAGCATGGCTTTGAGCATGCTGCCGTGATCGGTCAGGTGCAGCCTGCGGCAGGCGCGCCTGCACTCGTGGTGCGCTGAGCGCGCCCAGGGTCGGTCGTCTCTCAACCGGCTTGTCCGGCCGTTTCTTAACCGGCTTGCGGTGCAGGCTTGAGCGACGGCTGCTGGTGCATGCCTGACCGCCTCGAGCGCACGTCGCGGGCAATGCGCTCGAGATAACGGTCTCGAATGCCCAGTTGCTGAAGGTGATCGACGGTCTCGAAGAGATAGTCGCAGCAGCGGCCCAGCCGACCCTCGGCCTGCGCAATATGCCGAACGATCAGGTCGTGAGGCAGGCCAGGCGCATAGCGTTCGTGGGTCGGATTACGGCTGAAGGCGATCGCGGGCTGGATGCCCTGATCGGTATGCGCCAGAGCCCAGACCGGTTTGTAAGAGTAGCTCAGCATTTCGCGACGCCAGAGCACATCGAGTTCGGTCAGCACTTCGCTGGCGGCAATCCGGTAGATCACCCCGGTGCAACTGCCGCCCGATTCGAGCGACAACATGAGTCCTGGAAATTCTGGGCTGCCTCGCCCTGCCTTGTTCCACAGGCAGAACGCCCTGCGCCAGCCGTGAATGCGCGCCGTACGCCGCTCGATGAACTCGAACGCCGGATTCCAGATCAGCGACCCGAAGGCAAAGACCCAGACATCGCCGGATCCAGGGGTCTGTTCCAGCAGGCGCTGGATGTCGGCCTGTCGCTCCGCATCGCTCATGAGCCGCTGTCCGGGGCTGAGGCTGGCTTGTACTGCGGCGAGCAGGGTGCCATCCAGGATGGACTGTCGGGTGATCACATACGCGCTCATGGCGTGATGCTCCAGTGCCTCAGGCGAAGGGTCAAGAGCCCGAAGGCCAGCAGGACGAAAGTCGCACTCCAGTAAACCGCCTGAAACCCCGCGTCTCGCAGCAATCCGATCCAGATCGACGCGCCAAACACGAGTCCGATGGTTCGCGTGACCATGGTGAGACTGCCCGCGATGCCGCGGGACTCGACGGGCAGACTGGCAATGACCTGATCTCCGTAGGCCACCTGGAACAGACCTAGGGCGAAACCCTGCACCAACAGGCTCATCACCATCCAAAACAGGCCCGGAAGTTGGGCCCACAGGGCGACCATCGACAGGCCTGCAAGGCCTAGCCACACCCCTGCCTGAGCACAGCGCGCCGACCCCCATCGCCGTGTCAGGGCGGGCGCAGCGGCAGACCCTGCAAGCGTGCCCAGTGCCCAGACCGCCATCAGCACGCCACTGAGCAGGGCACTGTGCCCCAGCTCGCCAAGAAGGGCAAAGGGGGCGATGAGCGGCACGGCAAAGCTTGCGAACTGAATCAGCACGGCAGCGCACTGAATCAACCAGAAGGGCCGGTTGCGAACGACTGCAGGAGGCAAAAACGGCTCTGATCGGTGCTTCTGTTCCAGGCTGAAACGCCATGTCAGCATGGCGCCAAGCAGCCCGCACAGAAGCGCTGCACCCCCGATGACCTGACCCTGTGCCCGCCCGAGTTCACCTAGCAGAGGTGGAACAAGAAGCAACAGCGCCATGCCGAGCGCGAGCCATCCGATGTGGGAAAAGCGGGCTCCAGGGGGTGTGACCTGAGCGCCTCGGACAGCGGGCGTCTCGGGCATCGGTTTGTTTGTAGCGCTGGACCGCGGCGTGGCCTCCAGTCGCTTGCCCTGCGGGCGCAACTGTCCGGCCAGCCATCCACACGCAAGCAGCGCCAGCGCCATCAGGGGAATGCGAATGGCGAACACCCCCTGCCAGCCTATCGTCAGAAGGCTGATCCCGCCAATCAGCGGGGCCAACACGCCCGCCCCTGCAATGAGGCTGCCATAGGCCCCAAGTGCGACGGTGCGGTCAGAATCTGGAAAGACCCGGGTGGCCAGCGCGGGAGCGCAGGACAACACCAGGGCTACGGCGATGCCCTGCAGCACCCGGCCCAGGAGAAGCACGGTGAAGGAAGGCGCCCAGGTGGACAACGAAAACGCAATCACGGCGAGCGCAAGCCCGGTGCGAAAGACGCGCAGGTGCCCGATGCGATCGCCGAGCGCTCCGAACACGAGCATGAGGCTGCCGTAGGTGAGCACCAGACAGATCGCCGCCCAGCGGATGTCGGCTGGCTCAAGACCAAAGAATGCGGTCATGGCCGGAAAGACCACATTGACCGCAAAATCGAGCGGCGCAATGGAGGCGCCGAGTCCGATGATGCTGAGCGCCAGCCATGGGCGCGCTCGCTGCGAGGCCAGGCAAGCAGACATGAAGTGTTGAGTGGGCCCGGGTGTAGGTCCCACTGGCCCAAAGGTTAGAGGGTCAGTGTATCCCGAGCGCTGCGAACCGTATGAACGATGGCAAACAGGCCTGCCAGCATCGCCGTCAAGGCCAGCAGCCAGCCCATGGGCAACAAAAAGAACGGCTCTCGAAGGAGGCCTTGGTCGTCAACCCTGGATCCGATGATGCCAAATGCTGCAAAGCACAGGGCACTGAGCAGAGCGAGCAAGGCGGTCACTGCCTGAGGGTAGGTCATGGAAGGCGCCCTGAAAAAGGGATAGGAATGCTGGTAAAACGTTGCAAGAGCGAATCGGGTTGACCCGAACCAAGGAGACATGTGATGAGTACCAGCCCTGTCCTGCCTGTGCACGAGGTGTATGCCCTGCGTTACGGCACGGTCGAGCGTAAGGAGCGAGACAATTTCCTCTCGCCTCAGGCGGCCGATGCCCATGATGGCCCCATGCCGCTCGACTTTTTTGTCTGGCTCATCCGCTCGCAAGAGCGTCTGATCCTGGTGGATACCGGTTTCTCTGCTCAGGCGGCAGACAAGCGCAAGCGCAGCTTTCTGTGCCCGCCCGATCAGGCGCTGGCCCATTTCGGCGTGCGTCCTGAGGAGATTGCCGATGTGGTGATCACGCACATGCATTACGACCATGCCGGCAACCTGCCGATGTTCCCGAAGGCCCGCATTCATCTGCAGGACAAGGAGATGCAGTTCGCCACCGGCCGCTGCATGTGCCACCCCACCTTCAGGCATTTCCTGGAGGTCGAAGATGTGAAGGCCATGGTGGACCGTCTATTTGCCGACCGGGTGGTCTTCCATGAAGGGGATGAGGAGATCGTCCCTGGTGTCTGGGTGCACCATATCGGCGGACACACCCTGGGGCTGCAAGTGGTGCGGGTGCATACCGCGCGTGGCTGGGTGGTCCTGGCTTCGGATGCCGCGCATTTCTATCGCAACATGCAGATCCGCAATCCCTTCCCGGCCATCGTCGATCTGATGCAGATGCTGGAGGGCTACAACAAGATCGAGCGTCTTGCGTCCTCGCCTGATCACATCATTCCTGGCCATGACCCGCTGGTGCGACAGCGCTACCGGCGCCTGCCGCTTGAAGCCGTCGATGTGTATGCCCTGCATGAGGCGCCGGCCGCCTGCTGAGCGCGTTCTTGTCCGTTTTGCCTAGGGGCTTTATGCAGCCCCGGTTTTGCGCCAGCGTGCGCTTTGAAAGATACTGGCCGCCCTCTCATCAGGAGCCCCTCATGCAATTCCCCCGCATCCTTCTCGCGGCTGCCCTTGCGGCCGGCTTTATGTCGAGCGCCTCGGCGCAGACCTCCATGAAGATCAGCATTTCGGTGGCCCAGAACTCCCATCAGGGTGTGGCCATTGACGTGTTCGCGCGCGAAGTCGAAAAGCGCACCGGTGGACGGCACAAGGTCCAGACCTTCTACAGCGGCGCGCTCGGTGCCGAGCGTGAATCGATCGAGGCGGTGCAGCTCGGCACTCAGGAGCTCACCTTCACCTCCACGGGTCCGGTGCCCAACTTTGTGCCTGAGGCCCGCATCCTCGACATTCCCTTCCTGTTCCGCGACAAGGCGCATGCCCGGGCCGTGCTGGATGGCCCGATCGGCCAGGAAATGCTCGGCAAGTTTGAAGCCAAGGGTTTCAAGGCGCTGGCCTGGGGCGAAAACGGCGTGCGCCACATGACCAACAGCAAGCGCGCGGTCAATTCACCCGATGACCTCAAGGGTCTGAAGATGCGCACCATGGAAAACCCGGTGCACGTCACGGCCTACAAGGGACTGGGCATCGTAACCACGCCCATGGCGTTCACTGAAGTCTTTACTGCCCTGCAGCAGGGGACGGTGGATGGTCAGGAGAATCCCCTCTCGGTGATCATGTCGGCTAAGTTCGAGCAGGTGCAAAAACATCTCTCCCTGACCGGCCATGTCTACTCTCCCGCCATCTTTCTGATGAACAAGGGCGCCTTTGACAAGCTGTCGGCAGCTGACAAGCAGGCGTTCGTCGAGGCCGCCCGTGAGGCTGTCAAGGCCAACCGGACCCGTGTAGATGAAGATGATGCCAAGGGCGTGGCCGAGCTGCGCAGCAAAGGCATGCAGGTGGTCGAGAATGTCGACAAGTCCAAGTTTGTTGCCACGCTCGCACCGATCAATGCCGAGTTTGAAAAGCAGTTCGGCAAGGCCAACATCGACCGCATTCGCAACTTCAAGTGAAATCGGTTCTGCTGCGCATCGAACGCATCACCACCGCCATCGCGCTAACCGGGGCCTGCGCCATGCTGGCCCTGGCCGCGGGTCTGGGCATGATGCAGATCATCACCCGCTTCGTGCTCCAGACCCCGGTGGAATGGAGCGAGGTACTGATCCGCTTCAGCCTGATCTGGATGGTGTTTCTGGGCATCCCGGCAGCCTTTCGGCAGGGTGCCATGGTGAGCGTCGATGTGCTGCATCGCTTGAGCCCGCCCGCGGTGCGCCGCGGGCTGGATGGCCTCGTGTTTCTCATCACGCTGGCGCTGCTGGTGGTGATGATCTGGTGGGGCTGGGATTACGCCCTGCGGGCTCGCGTTCAAAGCGTGATCGGCCTGGAGAATGTCTCGATGTTCTGGGCCTACCTGGCCATGCCCGTGGGCGCCCTCTTTTGCCTGCCTGCACTCATCGGTTATCTGATTGACCCGCGCGATACCGAGCTGGAGGCGGCGCAATGAGTACGATCATGCTGACCGCGATGGTGCTGTTCTTCGCCCTTACGGTTCCAGTGGCGGTATCCATTGGTCTGGCGGCGGTGCTGGGCATCCAGGTCGCGAATGCCAACATGCTCCTGTCGGTCAAGGAGATGTTCACGGCCATCAACAAGTTTCCTCTGGCCGCCATCCCGTTTTTCATTCTCGCGGGCAACCTCATGGAAACCGGCGGAATTTCGCGTCGCCTGGTGGAATTTGCCAAGTCGCTGGTGGGTGGCGTGCAGG
>JBEELY010000341.1:0-6748 GCA_041167925.1 Pseudomonadota bacterium
GACGGCGTGCTGATCGGCGAGTTTGGCGAGGAGCGCCGCAGCGTGGTGCGCATCAAGGAGGTGCCCGAGGTCATGAAGCAGGCCATCCTGGCGGCCGAGGATGACCGGTTCTTCGAGCACCACGGCGTCGACATCCTGGGCATCGTACGTGCCGCGCTGGCCAACCTGGCTGCCGGCGGCAAGGCGCAAGGCGCAAGCACCATCACCATGCAGCTCGCGCGCAACTTCTTTCTATCCAACGAGCGCAGCTACAGCCGCAAGATCTACGAGATCCTGCTGTCGATTCGCATCGAGCAGGCTCTCTCCAAAGAGCAGATCCTGGAGATCTACATCAACCAGATCTTCCTCGGGCAACGCGCCTATGGCTTTGCTTCGGCCGCACAGATCTACTTCGGCAAACCCCTGGCCCAGATCACCGCAGCCGAAGCGGCGATGCTGGCGGGCCTGCCCAAGGCGCCCTCAGCCTTCAATCCGGTGGTCAACCCCAAGCGTGCCCGCATCCGGCAGGAATACATCCTGGGACGGATGAACTCGCTGGGGTATCTGAATGACCAGCACTACCAACAGGCGCTGGTGGAGCCGCTCAGGCTGCAGCCCGAGCGGGGCGAGTTTGCGGTCCGAGCGCCCTATGCTGCCGAACTCGCACGCCAGCTCACCATCGAACAGTTCCGCGAAGAAGCGTACGTGGCCGGGCTGAATGTCTACACCACCCTGCGTGCGGCGGATCAGCGCGCGGCCACACAGGCGCTCAATCGTGCGGTCATTAGTTACGACCGGCGCTACGGCTACCGCGGTCCGGAGGCCAGGGTCGAGCTGCCCGGCTCGCCGGCTCGCCGTGACGAAAAAATCGAAGAAGCCCTGCTCGAAGCGGGCGAGATCGATGAGTTCAGTCCTGCAGTGGTGCTCGAGGCCTCTCCCCGCAAGGTGATCGTCGGACGCAACCGCGGACAGACCATCGCGATTGAAGGCGAGGGCCTGAAGCTGGTGGCCCCCTGGCTGTCAGATAAGGCCCCGGCAGCGCGCAGGCTGTCTGCGGGGGCGGTGGTCCGCATCAGTCAGAGCGGCAAGGGCTGGGAGATCACACAGCTGCCCGAAGTGCAGGCGGCCTATATCTCGGCCAGCACCGACGATGGTGCAGTCCGTGCCATGGTGGGCGGCTTCGACTTCAATCGCAACAAATTCAACCGGGTCACCCAGGCCTGGCGCCAGCCGGGCTCGAGCTTCAAGCCCTTCGTGTACTCCGCTGCCCTCGAACGCGGCTATACGCCCTCCACCCTGGTCAACGATGCGCCTGTCGTGGTGAGTGCCTCGGTCACGGGCGGACAGGTCTGGGAACCCAAGAACTATGACGGCAAGTTCGACGGGCCCATGACCCTGCGCACCGGACTGGCCCGCTCCAAGAACATGGTCTCGATCCGCCTGCTGCAGGCGATCGGAACGCAATACACACAGGACTACATCACCCGCTTCGGCTTTGATGCTGCGCGCCATCCGCCCTATCTCACGATGGCGCTGGGCGCGGGCTCGGTGACCCCATGGCAGATGGTCGGTGCGGTCTCGATATTTGCCAATGGCGGCTACCGGGTCAGCCCCTACCTGATCTCCCGCATCACCGATGCGCAAGGTAAGGTCATCGCTCAGGCACAGCCAGTGCGGGCGGGCGATGAGGCCAACCGCGTGATCGATGCGCGCAATGCCTTCATCATGGACAGCCTGCTGCGCGACGTGGTGCGCAAGGGCACAGCGACCGCTGCCTTGCGCCTCAAACGACAGGATCTTGCTGGCAAGACCGGCACGACCAATGACTCGCATGACGCCTGGTTTGCTGGCTATCAGCCCGGCCTGGCCGGCGTGGCCTGGGTCGGTCATGACAAACCCCGCAAGCTGGGGGATCGCGAGACCGGAGGCGGTCTGGCGCTGCCTATCTGGATTGATGCCATGGAGGTGGCGCTGCGTGGCGTTCCCGATCGCAGCCCCGATCCGCCCCCCGGGGTCGTGCAGATCAATGGTGAGTGGTACTACGAGGAGTTCGTGCCCGGCAAGGGTGTCGCCGCGCTGGGCCTGTCCGAAGAAGGCCTGGGCACGGGCAGCACCGGGGACCGGGTCAGAGACCAGATGTTCTGACGCTCTGATGCCGATCCCGGGCGCCGAGGTTCATCGCAGCGGCCCCCAGCCGGCGCGACTCACTGGATCAGCCCATTTTTCATCGCGTAGTAGGTCACATCGCTGTTCGAACGCAGACTGAGCTTGTCCAGGACCCTTGAGCGGTAGGTGCTGATGGTCTTGAAGCTCAGATTGAGCACGTTGGCGATTGCCGTCACCGATTCGCCCTTGGCCAGGCGCAGGAACACCTGCAGTTCCCGATCTGACAGCTGGGCATGTGCAGGCTCGTCATTCTGGCCCCCTAACCCATTGGCCAGCAGGTCGCCAACCGCCTCGCTCACAAAACGTCGACCCTGTGCGACCGACCTGACGGCTCGCAGCAGATCCACCGGATCGCAGTCTTTGGCCAGGTAACCGCTGGCGCCGAGCTTGAGCATCTGCAAGGCGTAATGCTGCTCCGGAAAGCCAGAGAGCATCAGCACGGGAAGATCCGGACGGCGCAACTTCACGGCACGCAGGATGTCCACGCCATTCTGACCTGGCATGGAGATGTCGAGCAGCAGCACATCACAAAGATCATTGCGCACGAGATCGAGCGCCTCACGGCCGTTTTCAGCCTCCCTGACACCATCCACATCGGATTGTCCGGCAAGAAACTGCCGAAAACCCGCACGGACGATGGGATGGTCGTCGCAGATCGCGACACGGATTTTTCTGCTGGACGTTGTAGGCATCATGGAGGGGCTTCCTTTACGGGTCTTGAGGGGTTGAAGGCACAGGGCGCTGCGTTAAAGGAATGCACCGGGCACGACTCTTGCCGGAAACGATGGGCCGCAAACAGGCGCATTCCCGTGAACAGGAGGCAAATGCCGTGCCCACTCAGAGACCCGCTCCCACAGCCCACCGGATCCCCGTCCGTCCCCATGCCCGCATCGGCGCCTCCACAAGCCACGGGCCGAGGCCTACAGCACGATCGGCCGCTGCGGCCGCAGAACATGCCCGCCAGGGTCTGGCACGCGAACTGCACGACGAACTTGGCAGCGTTCTTACCGCAGCCCGACTCGATGTGGCCTGGCTGAGAACGCACGGTGAAGCGTCCAGCGTGGATCTTTCAGGTCGTCTGCAACGCCTTGAGCATCTTTTGCTTGATGGGCAATCTCAGCTGCGCCGGGTGGTCGAGGGCCTGCATCCAAGCGCACTTGCGCAATTCGGTCTGCCGGTCGCGGTTGAGTCGCTGGCGCGCGGGCTGGCCTGCAGGTTCGAAGGTCAGATGAACATCTCGGTATCAGCGCAGGCCCAGCTGGAAGGCCCGGCAGCGCTGGCGCTCTATCGCTGTGCCCAGGAGTGCCTCACCAATGTGGGCCGTCACGCCCGTGCAAGCCAGGCCACCCTGCGCCTCGATCGCCATGGCGATCGCATTCGGCTGCGTATCAGTGACAACGGTCAGGGATTTTCCCCCGACCGCGTGGGGTCCGGGCATCAGGGTCTGCTTGGCATGAGAGCCCGGCTGCGCGAAGTGGGAGGTCAGCTGAGGATCGAGACTCGGCCCGGCGGGGGCACCCGCATTACGGCCTCTGTCCCTGCGCCGACCTCGCATTGATCCACGGAAAGTCTGACCGACGCCCTGTCTGTTTTTGCCGATACGAGACCTCTTCTTGCGCAGACCCAGGCACTTTTCTGGCCTCGATCAAGGCCTGCCCAGGACTGGCATGAAGATTGCGGATCAGGGAGATGCCAGGGACGCAGCGCGTTCAGGGACGCGGCCGATACCGGCCGACGGGATCGCATCCGCGAGGTGGAACGATGAGTTTGAGCCTGTCCCTGCGCCAGTCGGCGCACCTGACCATGACCCCCTTGCTGCAGCGCTCGATTCAGCTGCTGCAGCTCTCCAACCTCGAGTTTCAGCAGCAGGTTGAAGAAGTGATCGGCGACAACCCGTTTCTGGAAAGCGCCGATCTGCCGGCAGAGCCACTGGCCGGGGCAATCGGCGCACCCTACGACATGGGCGCCCTCGATGAGAATCATGCGAACGGCGATCTGCACACTGCGACATCGGGAAGTACCGACCCAATGGAGGCATCGGACCCCTCTGCCGAGTCCGAGGGACTCTCCTTGGGCGGTGATGTGGATGATCCGATATCGCAGGAACTGAACGCGATGGACGCTGGCGACGACTCCGTGGCCTGGGCAGATCTGGGCGAGCGGCCCTCCTCGAACGCGCGCGGCGATGAGGACGGTCTTGAGCCATGGACGCAGGTCAGCCGACAGGCCTCGTTGCGGGAGCATCTGCGCGCCCAGGCCGGGCTGTTGCGCCTGTCCGTGCGAGACAGGCTGGTCGTGGAGTCGGTGATTGATGCGATCGACGATACCGGCTATCTGCGCACGCCTCTGGAGGATGTTGCCCAGTGCTGCCCTCTTGATCCGGAGCCCGAAGAAGACGAGATGCGGATTGCCCTGCGTCATGTCCAGTCCATGGACCCTTCAGGCGTGGGTGCCCGTGACGTGGCCGAATGCCTGCTCCTGCAGCTTCAATCCAGGCTGGATCAGGCGCCTGCGGACCGTGGCCTGGGCAAGGCCATCTTCACCCTTGCCCAAAGCCTCGTGCGTCATCATCTGAACGTCCTCGCACAGCATGACTTCGCCGCACTGCAACGGGCTTTGGCCTGCTCCGCGCAGGACCTGCAACATGCCGTACAACTGCTGCGCAGCTTGTCGCCGCGGCCGGGCAGCGCCTTTGACGCCGATACAACCCAATATGTCGTCGCCGATGTGATCGTGCGCCGTCGGGCGGGTCAATGGATCGCACTCATCAACCCGGAAGTCGTGCCACGGGTCCGGATCCATCATCGCCATGTCGAACTCATGCGCGGCACACGCGAGCCTGATGGCCGGATTGCCGAGTGCATGAAGGAAGCGCGCTGGCTGGTTCGCAATGTGCAGCAGCGATTCCAGACGATTCAGCAAGTGGCTCAGGCCATCGTGGACCACCAGAGCCGCTACTTCGACTATGGCGAGATGGCGATGCGCCCGCTGACGCTGGCAGAAATCGCTGCGCGCACCGGCATGCATGAATCCACCGTATCGCGGGTGACCAGCCGCAAGTACATGGCCACCCCGCGTGGATTGCTCGAGTTCAAGCGCTTTTTCAGCAGCCACGTGAGTACCGCTGCGGGCACGCCCTGCTCGGCCACCGCGGTGCGCGCGGTCATACAGGAGCTCGTGCAGGCCGAAGATCCTCAAGTGCCCCTGTCGGACATCCGTCTCACGCGCATGCTCGAACAACGCGGCATCCGCGTGGCCCGCAGAACCGTCTCGAAATACCGCGATGCCATGCGCATTCCACCAGTCGAGATGCGGCGCATGACCGCGCCCGGTCAGTTCACGCTCTGACCGTAATCGCGCAGACGGTTGTACAGGGTCTTCAGACTGATGCCCAGCATGTCTGCGGTGGGCTCACGCTGGCCCCTGCAGTGCTCGAGCGTGGCCATGATGAGCTGACGCTCGGCCTGGGCGATCGTCGTCCCCAGAGGGAGTCGCAGCGTGTCCGGCCCCGATCCTGCGTGAGCCGCGCTGCAGTCATCAGGAATGGCCAGGGCTTCGATCACGCCGCCATCGGCCATCAGGGCCGAGCGTTGAATGACGTTGCGCAATTCGCGCACATTGCCAGGCCAGGGATGACGGCTCAGTCGATCCAGCGCACTGGCACTGAACTCGAGACTCAGGCCCTCGGCCTGGTTGATGTCCTTGAGAAAGGCCCGGGCGAGAAGTTGAGCATCGTCGAGCCGCTCTCGCAAGGGTGGCAGCTTGATTTCGAAGACATCGAGCCGGTAGTAGAGGTCTTCGCGCAAGCGTCCGTCGCGCACAGCCGCCAGGGGATCCCGATTGGTCGCCGCGATGATGCGCACGTCGGTCTCGATCGGCTCCTCGGAGCCGACGCGGGTAAAGACGCCGGTTTCGAGCACCCTCAGCAGCTTGACCTGCAGGTCCATGGGCATCTCGGTGATTTCGTCCAGGAACAGGGTTCCGCCATGGGCACGCTCGAAATAGCCCCGATGCTGACGACTGGCCCCGGTGAAGCTGCCCTTTTCATGGCCAAACAGTTCACTCTCGATCAGCTGCGCAGGAATGGCGCCGCAATTGACCGCAAGCATCGGATGCCGACGACGGCGAGAGAGTTCGTGGAGGGTCTGCGCCACCAGCTCCTTGCCCGTACCGGACTCACCCACGATGAACACATTGACTGCAGTGGGAGCCACCCGTGCGATCTGCGCATAGACCCGCTTCATGACGGTCGACTCACCCACCAGAGAGCCAAACTGGCCGGTTTTCTGGACTTCGTCCGCACGCTCGCGGATCGTGGCGCGCAGTTCGCGCTGATGGCCCAGACGGCTGAGGACCCGCTTGAGCTGTGCGGGCTGCACAGGCTTGATGAGATAGTCGGCCGCTCCGAGTCTGAGGGCCTGGACTGAAGACTCCACGCTTGCATGCCCGGTGATCAGAACGATCTCGGCGCCCCCGATCAGACCGGCATCGTCCAGCAACGAAAACCCATTGCCGTCGGGCAGATGCAGATCCAGCAGAACCGCCTGTGCGGGCATCAGAACGAGTTGCTGCCGAGCCTCCCGCAGGGATCCTGCCAAGGCCA
>JBEELY010000413.1:0-3519 GCA_041167925.1 Pseudomonadota bacterium
GCGGCACGTCGAACACCACCGAGATGGACTCTGCGGTCTCGGGGCGCACTTCGCGCACGCGCAGCGAATGAAACTGGGGGAAGGCCATGGGCTAGTAGGGCTTGAAATAATCGAAGGGCTCACGGCAGGACAGGCAGCGGTAGAGCGCCTTGCAGGGCGTGGAGCTGTGGGCCGAAAGCTGTTCGGTGTGCGTCGATGCGCAGCGCGGACAGGCAATGGTGGCCTCGAGGCCCGATGAAGACGCTGCACGTGGCATGAACCGGATGACCTGCGCAGACCCTGGATGTTCGCCCGGTCCGGGAAGATCGCCCGCTGCACAGGCGGGAGGGGCAATACCGTAGTCGGTCAGGCGTCGGCGTCCGCGCGCGCTGATCCAGTCGGTGCTCCAGGGCGGACTGAGGGTGAGTCGGACTTGGGCGCCAACATGGCCTGCCTGCGCCAGGGTGCGCTCCACTTCATCGCGGATGGCTTCAGTGGCAGGGCAGCCGGTATAGGTGGGCGTGAGGCTCACAATCAGATGGCCGTTCTCTTCATGCACGCCGCGCAAGATGCCGAGATCCTCGAGGGTCAGGACCGGAATCTCCGGGTCGGGAATGTCGGCAATCAGGGCCCGGGCTTGCTCAATCGCGCCGGCCAGCAAGCCGGGCGTCGCAGCGACAGGGCGGTCTGCATCCTCAGCACTCACCACTGCGCTCCGGGATGGCTGCGCGCGAGCGATTGCATCTCGGCCAGCAGAAAGCCCAGATGTTCTGAATGCTCGCCAAGCTTGCCCGTGCTGATGAAGCCGGTGGCCTTGGGTTCTTTCAGCGTGGCTTCCTGCAGCAGTGCGTGCATGCGCTCATTCCATTGGGGGCGCAGGCTGGCCAGCACCGGCGCGATGCCTGCATCGGCGGCTTGCTGCTCCAGGCGGTCGGTCTGCCACCATTCATTGGCATAGGGCCAGAGCCGATCCAGTGCCGCCTGCGCACGGGCATGCGAGCGTTCGGTGCCGTCGCCCAGCCGGACCAGCCATTCGCCTGCATGGCGCCAGTGCGCCCGTGCTTCCTTGACCGACTTGGCCGCGATGGCCGCCAGTTCCGTATCTGTAGAGCTGGCGAGGGCCTCCCAGAGCGGAATCATCAGGGCTGCGACCATGGCGTTGCGCGCGATGGTCAGGCCATAGTCCTCATGCGGGCCATTACCGTTGGGCAACTCGGTGATGGTCCAGTTCAGGAATTCGCCTTCGTTGCGAAAGTAAGCCAGCTCATCCTCGCTGCGCCCCTGGCCTTCCTTGCCATCGTCGATCCGGCGCTCGATCCGGCCTGCATGGCTGAGCAGCAGCCGCGCCTGCCCCAGCAGATCAAGCGAGACATTGGTAAGGGCAATATCTTCCTCAAGCATGGGTCCGTGGCCACACCACTGCGACAGGCGGTGCGCCAGAATCAGGCAGCTGTCGGCCAGTCGCAGCACCACCGCCTGATGGGCCCGTGTCTGCTGCCCGCCCATGGCTCCAGTGTTGCTCAACTGCGTTGCAGCACTCACATGTGCCTCACTTCATCGGGCAGCTCATAGAAGGTCGGATGGCGATAGACCTTGTCGGCCATCGGATCGAAGTCGATGCCCTGATCTTCGGGGCGCGAGGCCGTAATGGCGTGCGAGGGCACGACCCAGATGCTCACACCTTCCTGACGGCGGGTATAGACATCGCGCGCCATGCGCAGCGCCATTTGAGCATCGGCGGCATGCAGGCTGCCGCAGTGCTTGTGATCCAGCCCCTGCTTGCTGCGCACAAAGACCTCCCACAAAGGCATGGGCGGGGTGACTGTCTCTGGGGTGTCAGGTGTCGGCGAGGAGGTCATGAGGCCTGGCGCTCCTGAAGGCGGGCCTGCGCCTGCTGGCGCTTTGCGGCATGGGCCAGGGCGGCGTCGCGCACCCAGGCTCCGTTGTCGTGGGCGGCGACCCGCGTCGCCAGCCGCTCGTGGTTACAGGGCCCGTCGCCCTCCAGCACCCGTTTGAATTCCGACCAGTCGATCGGCCCATGGTCATAGTGGCCACGGCTGGCATTCCATTTCAGGTCGGGGTCGGGCAACTCCAGGCCAAGCAGCTCGATTTGGGGCACGGTGGCATCAATGAATTTCTGACGCAGCTCATCATTGCCAATGCGCTTGATCCCCCAGGCGGTGCTCTGCGCCGAGTGCACCGACTCGGAGTCGCCCGGACCGAACATCATCAGCACCGGCCACCACCAGCGGTTCAGTGCCGCCTGCGCCATGGCTTTTTGGGCCGGGGTGCCGCGGCTCAGGGTCAGCATGATCTCGAAGCCCTGCCGCTGATGAAAGGATTCCTCCTTGCACACGCGGATCATGGCCCGGGCATAGGGACCATAGGAGCAGCGGCACAGCGGCACCTGGTTCATGATGGCCGCACCGTCGACCAGCCAGCCGATGGTGCCGATATCGGCCCAGGTGGGCGTGGGGTAGTTGAAGATGCTCGAGTACTTCGCCTTGCCGGAATGCAGCGCATCGACCAGAGCTTCGCGCGAGGTACCAAGCGTTTCTGCTGCGGCATAGAGGTAGAGGCCGTGGCCACCCTCGTCCTGGATCTTGGCCAGCAGAATGGCCTTGCGCTTGAGGCTGGGTGCGCGGGTGACCCAGTTGCCTTCGGGCAGCATGCCCACGACTTCCGAGTGTGCGTGCTGCGAAATCTGCCGCACCAGGGTGCGCCGATAGCCCTCAGGCATCCAGTCCTGCGGCTCGATACGGCCCTGGGCCGCGATGGTGGCATTGAACCGGGCCTGTGCATCCGCTAGCGGGCCCAGTGCGGCCACCGGCGGGTTGGGCTCCGTGGACGGACCGGGAAGGTCGATCGCTTGGGTGTACATCGCGAAGTGCCTCGAAAGGAAAACAACGCGAGTGTATTACCCGACCGACCGGTCGGTCAATTACGGTGCCTGACTGACACCGTGCCTGACTTACTTCGGCGTGCCGCCAGGCCCGGCGCCTACCCGCTCGGCCCCCGTCTGTGGGGGTGCCGCTGGCGCACCGGATGCGACTTCGCTGGCGCTGGGTGCTCCAGTCAATCCCTGCGCTGCGGAGGTGCTGGTGGCGGGCCGACGGGTGCCATGGCTGGCCTCGCCGCCCTTGCGCCCGGCCTGCGCCGCCAGAGCCCGGTCTTTCGAGAAGCTGCGCTCTTCGGGTGGGACGCTGCGTCCCCCCTTGCTCGCAATCTCCCGCTGCAGCGCCGGATCCATGGAGGCGAATCCGCGCCGGGAGGTTCCTGATGCGCCGGGTTTGCTGTGCTGGGCCATGAAGATGCTCCTTGTCGAATGACGATCGGTGGACGATTCAGGGAGCACGGGGCAGGAAGCGTGCCAGCCTGTGGCGTGATTCGCGCCCTCGGTTTGGCTTCGTTTGACAAAACGTCCAGTCGCCGCAATAATCCGCGGTTCCCTGGAGGGGTGCCCGAGTGGCTAAAGGGGGCAGACTGTAAATCTGTTGGCTTACGCCTACGCTGGTTCGAATCCAGCCTCCTCCACCAGGT
>JBEELY010000434.1:0-6175 GCA_041167925.1 Pseudomonadota bacterium
CATGCCCGACCTGGTGGCAGGCCCCCGCACCGCAGGGGCAGTCACGGTCGTGATGAATCGCGGGCTGGGCGCCGATACATTTCGCGGCATTGAGTTGCTGGGAGGAACGTTCAACCGGCAAGACATCGTGACGGGCCGACTCACCGATGGCCCCGCGGATGCCGCAGAAGGAAGTGCGCTCTACCTGTCGCTCTATGGCGGCAACGACATCGTCCAACAGACTCCGCTTGGCGCGCAGCAGACCTGGGCTGATGGTCTGTATGTGGGCTATTCATGGTCCGCCACGGGCATCACCGTGAACTATGTGGGGGCAACCGCAACGGTCAGCTACGGTGCCGCTGGATCTCAGTTGGCAGGCACAGACACCCTGACCCATGTCACGCTGCTCGACGACAGCAAGTACAACGACTACTTCGATTTAAGCGGCGCAACCCTGAACGCCATGGGTTACATCACGGACCCCTTGCGCGGCAAGAGTTCGCACACCCTGCTCATGGGATGGGGCGGAAGCGACACCGTCGTTGGGAATGGGCAAACCACCCTGTACTACGGCACCGTCAACGCCACCAACAACGGCAATGGCATCAGCATTGATCTGCGTGCGGATCAGGCCGATCTGTCAAATCTTTCAACCTCGGGCATCGCGCTGGGGCTGCTTAGTTTTTCAGGGATCCGTGGTGTCTTAGGCACGCGCTTCAATGACGCTCTCATCGGGGGTCGCGCTGACAACGATGCGCTAGAGCGGTTTAGGGGCGACGCAGGCAACGACCTCATTGATGGGGGCCGGGGCCTAGACCTCGCCATCTACAGCAACGCGCTCGAAGGGGTGAACGCCGATCTTGCTCAGGGCACGGTGCAATCCACCTCTGTCGGCAGCGATACCCTGCGCGGCATCGAATCGCTCTCACTGACGTCGTTGAACGACGTGGTAGATGCCTCGTCTTTTGGTCAAGACGGCACGCCGAATCAGGGCTACACCTGGTGGGGATACAACCAGATCAGTCCGAGAGGGGGCGATGACAGCATCATCGGCAACGGCTCCACTGTGCTCGACTACGAGCAATCGCTGGTCGCCATCCAGGCTGATCTTGCCGCCGGCGTGGCCGATGCCAGAGTCGAGAGCGACAAACTGACCGACCCCTATCGCAGCATGGGCCGCGACACCTTCAGCGGTGTCTATGCCGTACGGGGCTCCCAATACGACGATCTGCTTGTCGGTGGAGGCGCGGGACGTGCTGCAACCGGCATTCCGCTGGAATCCTTCCAGGGCGGCGCAGGCAACGACACCATGGACGGCGTTGCGGGTTACGACGCCGTCACCTACCTAAGTTCGCCCAATGCCATCGTGGTGGATCTGTCTCTTGCCACGGGGCAGGTTCAGGATGGCTGGGGGTTTGTCGACACGCTGCTCAATATCGACGAACTCAATGCCTCCAATCTCGATGATTCGATCCGGGGCTCTGCGGCCGAGGAGCATTTCGCGGGCCGCAAGGGCCAGGATTCGATCGACGGTGCCGGTGGCTACGATGAAGTGGGCTATTGGGAGAGCCAGGCCGGCGTCACGGTGCTGCTCCATGGCTGGGTGGGGTCGACCGGAAGTCTGAGCGCCGGATTTACGGGTTCAGCGAGCGATGGCTGGGGCACGATCGATGTCTTCAGAAACGTCGAGGGCGTTGAAGGCTCGCCCTACAACGATTCGATCGTCGGAGACGCAGGCGCAAATCGGCTGGACGGTCGCGGCGGTGTTGACACCATCGATGGTGGCGCAGGCATTGACTGGGTTGAATACAACCAGGCCATGCAGGGGGTCCGGGTTGATCTGTCGGCAGGCATGGCGAGCGATGACGGCCAGGGCACGGGCGACGAAGCGCAATCAGCCCGCATTGAAACCGATCTCCTGCGCAACATCGAACATGTTCTGGGAGGCTACGGCGCGGACAGCATCACCGGCGATGCGCATGACAACAAGCTGATGGGCGGTGCAGGTGCCGACACGCTGGCAGGTGGCGCGGGCCGAGACACGCTGGAGGGCGAGTCAGGAGATGACCTGCTGACCGGCGGAGCGGGTAGCGATACCTTCATCGTCAGCTCGGGCCAGGACACCGTGAACGATTTCGCTGCAGGCGATGTCATCCGGGTTGCGGGCCTGTCGCTGACCGGGCCTCTGAGCCTTGGCACTGGACTTGGGCTCGCCCAATCTCAGGTGCATCTGCAGAGCCTGGGCACCTCCACCCGACTTCATTTCGGCATTGATTCGATTGCAGGCGCTGACCTGACCGTCACTCTGGAAGGCGCATTCAGCATCGCCCAGCTCGAAGTGGCAGATGGCGCAGTGCAATTTGTGAATCCTCCTCCCGACTGCAGCAGCCAGTTGCTTGGAGGCGCCCAGGAAGACCGTGGCCTGGCCATCGCAAGCGCCGCTTCCGGCCCGCTTTATATCGGCGGAATGATCGGCGGGGCCTTGTCCGCGTCGAGTTTTGCCAGTTCGCTGGGTGGATCGCCTGATGCATCAGGCGGCCTTTTCGTCAGCATGCTCGCAAGCAACAGCAGCGCACAATGGACGCGGCCACTTACGGGGTGGCAAGTCAATTCGCCTTTGGTCATCGCGCCGACTGCAGCCGGCGTCGTTGCCGCAGGCACGATCAGCCATTCCTCAAGCGGTCTGGACGCTGTTGTTCGGGCCTTTGATGCAAACGGTTCTGTGCTCTGGACCCACGATATTGCCTCGCCCCTGAACCGACCGGGCAGTACTGACGTGGCTCACGGCGTTGATGTGAATGGCTCTGGCGAGGTGCTTGTCGTTGGCATGACCGACGGCGCCTTGCAGGGGCAAACCAGCCCATCCAGTGGCCTGCCCGATACCGACATCTTTGTTCGCAAGCTCGATGCAAGCGGCAATGCGCTCTGGACCACGGCCTTGGTTTCAGAGGGCACCGAGTGGGAGATTGCAGGTATTCGCTCGGGGTTGGATGGGCGCATTTATGTTGCAGGAAGCACCTACGGCAATCTGGGGGGAGAAACCAATCAGGGGGTCCGAGACGCCTTCGTCACCTGCCTTGATGCACAGGGACAGGTGCTCTGGACCCGGCTGATCGGGAACGACAACTACGACGATGCTGTTGACATTGAAGTGGCGGCAGACGGTTCGATCTGGGTCTCGGGTCTCACCTACGGCCAGCTCGGCAGCAATGCGCAGCAGGGCCAGACCGATGGCTTCCTGACCCGGCTCACGCCCGACGGAACGGTCCTCTGGACCCAGACCTATGGCGGCGCAGCTTACGACGGCATCACTGCAATCACACCGATGGTGGATGGCGTGCTTGCAGTGATGGACATCTACGAGCAGCAGCCTGCAGGCAGCGGCCCATGGGTTCAGCGCAATGAACTGGTTCGCATCGACGGGGCTGGACAAGCAATCTGGCGTGACGCGTTTGAGGCGCGCATTGCCGAAACCACCCTTGCCGCCGATGGCCGGGTTCATCTGATTGGCAGTACTGCAGGTCCCTTCGGAGGCGTCACGGGCTTGGGTCAGGGCGATGTCTTCATGACGCGGGTGGATTTCAATCGCGCACCGACAGGGGCAGTGACCCTCAGTGGCGTGCCCACCTTGGGCGAAACACTGACCGCGAGCCACACCCTGGTCGATCTGGACGGGATTCCCGCGTCCGGAGCAGACGCCATTCGCTACACCTGGCTGGCGAACGGCACAAGCCTGCCTGGCGCTTCGGGCAGCAGCTACACCCTGACCCGCGCCGAGATTGGCAAGACCATCAGTGTAGTGGCCTCGTATGTCGATGAGCAGGGGCATTCGGAATCGATCCAGAGTGCTGCTACAGCGCCCGTGTCTGCGGGCCCCGGTGGGGTCAATCTGTCTGGACAGGTCTATCACTGGAAGAGCCACATGCTCTTGTCCGGTGTCGAGATCGAGATTGCCTCAAGCGAAGCGACCCGAACCGATCTGCCACCCGCGGTCCTGGACCTCAGAGGGCTCTCGATCCAAGAAGATGCTGCCAGCGGCAACAAGACGGTTTCGGTGCAGGTTTGGGCGAATGCGCTGGCGGGCGATGCCAACTTCGACTTCAAGGTCGGAGCTGCCGAGGCGGTCTCGGCAAGTTTTGTGAGCGCACTGAGCAGCGGCTGGACCGTGCTGGCCAATACTGCCAGTCCTGCCGCAATCATGGTGGCAGGGTTTGATTCCGGCGCGGGCATGTCGCAAGGTCCGGTGCAGCTCGGCACACTGCAGCTGGTATACGGCCCGGGGTCTCAGGAGTTTGATGCCCTGTTTTCTGAGATCAGCGTGGGCAGCACCTCGGGGCTGGGCCTCGCCCTGACCGCTGCCTCAGACACCACGGACGCACAAGGCAGCTGGTCGGTGAGCGGCCTGCCGACAGGTTCCTATCGCGTGAGCGCCACGCGTGATGTCACAGATGCCGGCAATGCCATCACTTCGGCAGATGCGCTGGCGGCCTTGCGCATTGCTGTCGGGCTCAATCCCAATGCAGACCCAGACGGCGCCGGGCCATTGTCGCCCGCTCGCGTCTCGCCCTACCAACTGATCTCGGCCGATGCCAATGGATCGGGCACGGTCACCTCAGCCGATGCCTTGGCGATTCTGCGCATGGCGGTCAAGTTGCCCACCGCCTTGCCTGCGGAGTGGTTCTTTGTTGAAGAAGGTCGCGATTTTTGGGATGAGGGTAGCAACGCCTACAACCTGAGTCGGACCGCTGCGAGCTGGGATCGGTCCATCGAGATCAGCTTGATGTCTGACACGACATCGAATCTGGTCGGCATGCTCAAGGGCGACGTGAATGGCTCCTGGAGCGCGCCTGCAGGCAGTGTCGATCTGGACACCCTCGACCCCAATTACTTCACTAACCTCGCTACGCGCATGGCCGTGCCTACGGATCAGTGGGGGGTTTGATCTGCTGGGGCGCAAGGCCTGTCCTACCCCTTTGAGCTGTCCTGGTCGATGCTTGAATCCATGGCGGTGGGTTGCCTGGTGATTGGTTCCGATACCGCTCCTTTGTGGGCGTGATCAGCTACTGCGACAACGGCTTGATGGTGGACTTTTTTGATGCCGAGGCCGTCGCCGCGACAGTGGCCAAAGCCTTGCCCGTCAGTGCTCCATAGTCCCTAAGGGTGGTCTAGCGCGTTGCCGCATTGTCTTGGACAATCGGTGTACATTTTTGTTACGTGACTTGCCCAAGTGTCTAACGCTACGACCATCGTTTTTATCGATAGCCGGGTCTCCGATCTGCAATCGATCATCGCAGGATTTTCTGCAGATACCCCTTGGATGATCCTGGACCCGACCCACAACGGGCTCGAGCAGATCGCTTCCGGTTTAGGGGCTGCAGTCCGCTGAGGCGATTTCGCACGGCTCGCGACATGACCATGCGCTCGCGCTTGGAACACGTTGACAGTCAAACCATAGACCTACAACCCAAAATTCAGACCGGACGAAAGATTAAAGATGTTTCAATCTAACGAAGGAGAGCTTAACCCCCTCGGAATGACCGTCGGGGCTATGGTGCAAACCAGCGACATCCTTGGCTTCTCAGGTCAGCCGGTACAGGCGATTGCACTCGAGCGTCTCGACGACCGGATGGGCACCTGGCAATACCGGCTGGATGGCAGCGTCACCTGGCTGACGATCGACGCGAGTCTTATCAACCGGGAAACAAATACGCTCGGCCTGCTGCTTCGGGCCCAGGACTCGATTCGATTGCTGCCGTTTGGAGATTTGAATGGCGATGTAGCCTCTGCCCTGACCTTTCGGGCTTGGGACGCAAGCACTGGGGTTGCAGGTAGTTATGCCGTTACAACGCCTGGCTCGGGAGCATTCGGGGCGGCCACCGATACCCTTGCGCTAAAGGTTAACCCTGTTAACGATGCGCCTGACTTTGTCTTCTCTAATGCTCTATCCATGCAAGGGGCTGGCCTTGGGGATGAAACCGCTTACTCAATAGCCCAACAAGCCGACGGACGCTTCATCGTAGCGGGTGTGGTTGAAGCGGGACCGGGTTCCTATTTCAGTCTGATGCGCCTGAATCTTGATGGCACGTTAGACGCTACTTTTGGTGACCACGGCAAAGCTCTCATTGCGATGGCGCTAAATCAGGAAAACCGTGCGCACGACATACTGATTCAAGCAGACGGAAAGGTTCTAGTCGGG